>JAJYXX010000348.1:6241-8077 GCA_021801545.1 Chloroflexota bacterium
GTGACCGGCAAGGCGAGGATCGCGCCGAGCAGGCCGGCGATCGTGCCGCCGACGATCAGGGCGAAGACGACCGCGCTGGGATGGATCTGGACCGCGTCGCCCTGGATCTTGGGCACGAGGATCGCGTTCTCGATCTGCTGGATCGCGAAGTAGAGGACGAGCACCGCGAGCGCGGCCTGGGGCGAGATCGTAATCGCCACGAGGAGCGGCGGGATCGCCGACAGGATCGGGCCGATGATCGGCAGCAGCTCGAGGAAGCCGGCCAGGACGGCGAAGAAGAGCGCGAAGCGACCGAACACGGGGTCAACCCACCCGTTCAGCAGGAGCAGGCCCACGAACGTGGCGAGGCCGACCGTCAGCCCGAGGATCAGCTGCCCGCGCACCCAGCGGCCGAGGACCTCGTCGACGATGTCGATGATCGCCCAGACGTCGGCGCGCCATTCGGGTGGCAGCGAGCGGTCGAAGGCGGCCGTCAGCCCTGGTCGATCCTTGAGCAGGTAGAAGACCCAGAACGGGATGATGAAGAACCCGAAGACGGTGCTGACGAGCCCCGCCAGCGAGCCGAAGACCGGCAGCAGGATCGATGGGTCGAAGCCACCCGGGCCCTGGCCGAGGTCGGCGAGCGTCCGGTCGAGGAAATCGCGGACGTGGGGCGGGAGCTGGAGCCCCTCGTACGAGGCGCTGATCCGTCGGGCGAGCGCGTCGAACGACTTCAGGAGCTCGGGCAGGTTCTTGACGAAGTCGGCGAGCTGGCGGGCGAGTGGCTGGAGGGTGATGTTCAGGAGCTCGACGATGAGCACGATCGCGATCGCGTAGACGACCAGGATCGCCAGCCAGCGCGGCAGCCGGATCGGCCCCAGGTGGAGGCGGGAGAGTCGCTCGACCGGCGGATCGAGCAGGTACACGAGGAGGAGCCCGACGATGAACGGGGTGAGCGCCTCGCGACCCAGGTAGAGGAGGATGCCGACGACGACCGCGCCGACGAGCACGAGCGCGGCGCGGGGTGTCGGCGGACGGACGCGCGGACCGTCGGCTGGCGTCGGCGCCCGGGTCGCGATCGGGGTCGCGTCTCCCCCTGGCTGGGCGAGCTCCTCCATCGTCGGGCAGACTACCAGACGTGATCGATCGAGCCGCTACCGATGACTGAGGTCCGCCAGCGCTGGCGATTGCTCGTCCGGCGGGGTGAGGCCGCGCGCGATCTCGCCCATCGCGATGTCGAGGTGCTCTGGGCGGAGGGTCTGGGACGCGCGGGCGTGCCGGTCGCGATGAGCGAGGGTGCCCGACCGCGGCCGCGGATCGCCTTCGCCGCACCCGTCCCGGTCGGCGTGACGGCCGAGCGCGAGCCGATCGATCTCTTCCTGGCCGAGCGCCTGACGATCGCGGACCTGCGGGACCGGCTGCTCGCTGCCCTGCCGCCGGGTCACGAGCTCGTCGACCTCCACGACATCTGGACCGGTGAGCCATCGATCGCCGGGCGGGTGACCGCCGCGGACTACCGGGCCGAGGTCATCGGTATCGAGCTCGGTGACCTGCAGGCCGCCGTGTCGGGGCTGCTCGGTGCCAGCCGTCTCGATCGACCGAATCGGAAAGGCGAAGCCGGGCGGACGTACGACCTGCGGCCGCTGATCGTGCGGCTGGCGGTCGAACCGCTCGGCGACCCGGGTGCGGTCGGGGGCTTGCGGCTCTGGATGCGACTCCGTCACCACCAGGAGATCGGCAGCGGCCGTCCGGACGAGGTGCTGGCCGCCCTCGGCGAGCGGCTCGGATGCGAAGTCCACGTCCGGGTGATGACACGGGAGCGGCTCTGGCTGGCCGGTGAGCCGGGACCAGAGGAGC
>JAJYXX010000002.1 GCA_021801545.1 Chloroflexota bacterium
GCGTGAGCGCGGCCGACACGGGCAAAGATCAGCGACCCGACCTCTGGCTCGTCCGCCACGGTGAGACCGAGTGGGCGCGCCTCGGGCGTCACACGGGCCGAACGGATGTTCCGCTCACCGAGCTCGGGCACGAGCAGGCGCGCACGCTCGCTCAGAAGCTCGCCGGGGTGTCGTTCTCCCTCGTCCTCTCGAGCCCCCTCTCGCGGGCGCTCGAGACGGCTCGGCTGGCCGGCTTCGCCGACCGGGTCGAGCCCGACCCGGACCTCGTCGAGTGGGACTACGGGGCGTATGAAGGCCGGACGACGAGCGAGATCCGGTCGCTCGTGCCGGGCTGGTCGATCTGGCGCCAGGGGCCGACCGGGGGCGAGACGATCCTCGATGTCGCCGCCCGCGCCGATCGGGTGGTCACCCGAGCCCGCTCGGCCGACGGCGACGTCCTCGTCTTCGCGCACGGCCACCTGCTCCGGATCCTGGCCGCTCGCTGGCTCGGGCTCGAGCCGACCGAAGGGCGCCTGTTCGCCCTCTCGACCGCGACCGTTTCGGTGCTCGGCTGGGAGCACGACGCGGCCGTGATCGTCCGCTGGAACGAGCGCTGCGACCGGGGCTGAGTGACTCCGCTCGGCGTCGTACACCCCGAGCCTGGCCGAGTTTCCCAACGTCAACTCTCGCACCGACGGCGTCGTGGTCTGGCCGCGTCGTCGCGTTCACCTCGGCGTCGCCGTCTCGGTGCCGGGCGGCCTGGTCGTGCCGGTCATCCGTGACGCCGATCGGCTTGGGATCGGGGAGCTCCACGAGCGGGCCAGCACGCTCGTGGCCGCCGCCCGCGCGGGGACGCTGTCGGTGGACGACATGACCGAGGGCACGTTCACGGTCTCGAACCTGGGGATGCTCGGGGTCGAGGCCTTCAGCGCGATCATCAATCCCGGCGAGGCCGCGATCCTCGCCGTCGCGAGCGCGATCGACACCCCGGTCGCCATCAACGGTGGAATCGCGATCCGCTCGATCATGCGCCTCACCCTGTCGGCCGATCATCGCCTCGTGGATGGCGAGCTCGGTGCCCGGTTCCTGAACGCGGTCCGAAGCCGGCTCGAGGATCCCGAAGCGCTCCACCGGGAGCTGGCGAACACGTAGCCCCAGGGCGGCACAGACTTCAGGCTGCAGCACTCAGCCGTGACGCCTTCTGGAGTCGATCGCGTCCGGCGGCCGCCAGCGCACCGGCTGCATTCCGGGATCGCTGCTCAGTCACACGTCGCCGGCCTCTCGGTCGAGGCGGTGCTCGGCCGGCCGATGGCCCGCAGCTCAAACGCGTGAGGCATCGTCAACCTGACGACCCGGCCGTGCGACAGTCAGCGACCGAGCAACTGCTGCCTGAGCGTCGCGGCCAGCCACGCTTCGTACTCGTCCGGCGTCCAGCCCTGGACACGGCACCGCTGGTCCTCCGACTTCGCGCTGACCGTCGAGGACAGCGTCGCCGATGGCGACATGGTCTGGGTCCGCAATCGTGCCCGCGGGGTGAACAGTGGCTCGATCATGGGCCATCGTCGACCGGGCGACCGATCGAGATCGACGTCATCGACGTTGCCCGCCTCGAGAACGGCAAGATCGTCGAGCACTGGGGGTGCCGGATCAGCTCGGGATGCTGCTCCAGCTGGGGCTGGTCCCCGGCGGTCGCCCACCGGCTCCCACCGAGTGAGCTTGGCTCCGGCGGGCGGGTGCCGGCCGGTTACTGATTGCGCGGGGCGCACAGGACGGCACCATCCAGTTGCGCCGTCCCGATCGCGGACGCCCGGCCTGGCGATCGAGCCCTTCGATGAAATGTTCGCGGTGCCAACAGAGCGTGCGACGGTCGTCGGCAGCGCAACGCTATTGCCATGCCTGCTCCGGCGAGCTCGGTCGCGAGCGGAGTCGCGTCGCGGTGGCGCGACGGCGCAGTGCGTCGTGACCACCGCGCGCCGGGAAGAGCGCTGTACGGGATCGTCGACCTCCGGCTTGAGGTCCGCAGCTGACGTCTCGGTTCGAGACACAACAGCCGCCGCCTGCTTGCGCCAACACTTCTGCCAATCGCGCGGAACTTCGACACGGCCAAGGCGCCTCGCTCATTTCAAGTGCCGTCTGAGCGGACCCCGGCCGACGAGCAGCCGCCGCAGGCAGGCCCGCAACCGACGCCCGAGGGTGCCACCGGCCCCCGCCACCGCTTCGAGCGGCTCGCCGAGTACTTGCTCAAGGTGCCACTCGTCATCGCGAGGGCTAGTGATGGCCGCGTTCACGACCGACAACAGCAGCTCCACGCCGGCCTCGGCGAGACCGGCAAGACCGAGTTCGCGTACCAGAGCGGCCGCCTCAACGGCCGCGTACTCAACCGCGAGCGGGACCGACATCCGTCGCGAGATGTCCGGGATGAGCAGGGCGGCGTGATCCGGAGGGAGGGCACGCGCGATTTCGATGATGATCGCAATGGCGCGAGGGTTGTTGGTCGCTGGCATTCGCCGAACTAGACCCGCGACCAGGTTCGGCTCGCTACCGGCGACGCGGGCGAGGAACTGTCCCTGAGGCCAGAACGGCGCTTGGACGTAGCCGCCGCCGACCTCGATGAGGCCCGGCGGCGTATTCAGGTACCCACGCACACCGGCCAACGGCTGGAGCCATCGTTCGTCGGCCCGCTCGAAGAAGTACGCGTAGTGCGACGCCGTGCTCAGGAGGGCGGTCAGGTGCCTCGCGTCCGCGTCGTTCGGCCGCTCAAGGTCGAGAACACGATCCACCTCCCGAATGCCCTCGAAGTACGGGGCGATAACCGCCAGGAGCGTGGCGGTTAACTCGTCGACAACTCGTCGACAAGCCGGCGTGCGTCATCTGCGCTCGGAAGGTCGCGCTTGAGATTGCGAAGGCGGTGAGCCAGGCCAGCTCCGCGGTCGGAGAGGTCTGTCCATCGGTCGAGCGAGGGGTCCGGGACATAGCCGGCTCTGGCCCGATCCTCTCGGCTGAGCAAAGCCCGCGGCCCCTCGCGAGCTCGGGCGGACGCCCGCTCGTGATCCTCCAGGAGCCGGCGCAGGTCCGTCACGATCCCAGCGGGAGGGTCGGCCGCCCGTGCCTCTGGTGGCCAGTGCTCTGCAAGCTCCCGAACCCTTTTCTCGTACTCGAGTCGCTCCCGCGCGAGCTCGATGCCTAGTGCCCCAGGCAGTGCCGACAAGATCTCGCGCGCCAAATGGGCGACCAGGATCGCGTCGATTGGGTCGTTGCTTTGGGAAAGGTTGATGAGCCGCCTGTAACTGCTCGCCAGCCGGGGAGCGGCCGCGCTCTTCTCCCTCTCTATCAATTCACGGAGAACGGTCTGTTCCGTCTCGGTTAGCCGTAGCTGATCGGGCTCGCGTGGCGGAAGCTCGTCCGTGGTCATTACTCGTCCTGATTTCGGACGGTTGGCCGGCGGGCTCGAGGGCCACCGCACCCGACCACGTCCCTTTCAGGCGCCCAGCTCAGGCGATTGGGCTCCCAGGTCCCCATCGTCGTTCCCGCGAGGATCGGATCGATGAGTCGTCGTACCGTCGCGACGGCACTGTCCAGATCCCGTTCGAGCAAGCCGGGCACGTCCCGGGCGACACGCGCGTACCCAGCTCGCCAACCCGGCGCGTCCGGCGTTGGCAGGATCGCTGGTAGGTCGAGATTCCGCCGTTGAGCCTCGGAAGCCAGCGCCCGTTCGAGTGATTCGGCGGCCACCTGCTGGGTGTGGGCGATCAACGCAAGATCGGCGAGGTCGCGATACCGGGTGCTGGCCTGGGGCGGCCCGGCCGCACGCGGGTGAAGTTCGAGCATCGCACATACCTTGTCCGCGATGTGGTCGGCGATCGGATAGGCCAGATAGCGGGCGGGGCGAATACCGGGCAGCTCGACCGGCACCAGCGCCTCGACCTCATCCGGCAGACCGGTCATCTCGATGCCCCCGACCAGATCGACGTGGAACCGGGCGAACTCGGCGGCACCCAGGTAGACCGTGACCGGGACGCGGAGCGTCTGTCGCCCCTCGGCGACGCGCTGACCAGGGGCAACCGTGAACTGGAAGAAGTCGCCAATGTCGGTCGCGGCCGCGGCGCGGAGAGCCGCCTCGGCGGTATCGAGTTCTGCGTCCGGCCGGTAGAGGTCGATGTCGACCGAATGCCGCGCCACGCCATGCAGGCGGGCAAGGAGGGCCGTGGCGCCCTTGAGTACCCACGCGTCCGGCTCCGTGAGGAACACACGGGCAAGGAGCCGGTCGTAGGCGAACTGCCGCTGAAGGTCCGCGAGCTGGCTCCGAGGTCGCTCGCGCGCGAGCTTGCGGAGGCGATCGGTGATCGCGCGGCGCAGCGCGGTGGGGTCGGCGTACCGGCGCTCGCTCACGGACGGCGGGCTTCGGCCAGCAGGACGTCGCGGGCAGGCGACCCCGCGCGCCGCAGGAGCTCGTCAAGGACGGCGACGCCGTCACCGCGCGGGTAGCCGAAGCGGTGCGCATATGGCGTGACGGCCTTGGCAACGTCGCGCGGATAGTCGAGGGCGCGCTCAAGGACTTCCTTGGTGATCTGGGCCACTGCATCGGGATCGACGTGATCCGCGAGCAGCTGGCCGATCATCCAGCCAGCCCTCGTCGTTGGCAGGCCGGCGAGAAGGATGCGCCGCTCGGACGGCACCCGGCCGCGGTGAAGCCGGACGTCGGGACGTCTCGTCTGCCGGCGGTGCGGCAGGGTGAACTCGTGGACGTCGGCCCGCAGATCGCCGATGCCATACAGGCTGGCAGCCGAGGCGTGGGAGACGACCGCGACATCGGGATCGTCCAGGCGTTGCCAGGCCGGCCGAGCCGGATCGAGCTGGAGCCAGGCAGCGCGCAGGTCGAGGTGATCGGGCTCGGCCGCGCCGCGCACGCGGTATATGCCGTGGGCCACTCGCTCGAGCAGCCCGGCCTCGACGAGTCTCATCAGGGATCGCCAGGCGACGCCGGCGGCCCGGGCCTGCTGGAGGGTAACGAGGCCCCACTGACCTTCGGCAACGTCGCGGAGACGGGTGAGCGGGCTGGGCATGCTGCGAAGTATAACACGGGCGTCATGCTATGCAGCATGATTATGGCTCCGGCGGTAGGATTCGAACCTACGACCAAGCGGTTAACAGCCGCCCGCTCTACCACTGAGCTACGCCGGAGCGAGGGGACCGTCGGGACGGTCCGCGGCGCCGTGGCGGCGCCGCGGCAGAGGATACCAGAGGCGCCGGCTCGGTGGCTGCATCAGGTGGCGTCGGTAGCCACGCGGCCGCGACACCGGCAGCTACCGCCGGACCGTCACAGCTTCCGGGTTGCGTTCGACACGAGACGCTCCAGCCAGCGGCCGACCGATGTCGCCCGTGGCCCGGGTCATGGCATCCCGCGCCGGGTTGACCTGCCGTTGATCCTCCGATGACGCGGACCGCGGACCATCCCCGTGGGGCCGGTGACGGATCGCCGGCCATCAGCGGAGGGCTCATCGGATGTCTGACCGGACATACGGTCTCGCCAGGCGGCTTCGACCCATCGTCGCCGGCGTCACCATCACCGCGATCGCTGCTGGCACGGCGTTCGCTCTCACCAAGCAGGACCCAGGAGCCGCCTACATCCACGACATCTCCGCCCAGAGCCAGGCGCTCTTCGGCTTCGGGAAGCCCCTCGCTACCGGGCTGACCGGGACGTTCACGGGGCCCGGCGACCAGGCCGTCGAGCTCGCGACGGGTCTGTCGGCACGTCTCGTCACCGATCGTGTCGGCAAGAACGCCGACATGATCGCCCTCTGGCCCGACGACGAGAACCCGACGTACGCGATCGTGTGCAACGAGATCAACGGGACCTTGCCGGGCGCGCCCGCCACGGTCCAGCGCGTTCACCTCTCGGACGGCGAGGTGAGCGACATGATCTTCGGACTGAAGTCGTGCGACCCGGCTCAGCGGACGGCGTGGGGCACGATCATCGTCGGCGAGGAGGCCGGCAGCAGCGGCCGCCTCTACGAGATCCTCGACCCGCTCAACACGAACGGCGTCAGCGTCAACCGCTCGATCGGGACGACGTCCGACCCCTCGCGCGTGGTGGCCCGGACGGCCGTCGGTCAGCTGAGCTACGAGGGCGTCGCCCTCCTCGACGATGGGACGATGTACTACGCCGACGAGCGCCGGCCCTCGAACGGCATGGCCGGTGGCGGGATCTACAAGTTCGTGCCCACCAGCCCGTTCACCGCCGGCGCTCCCATCACCGACCTCGCCGACAGTCCGCTGGCGTCGGGATCGGTCTTTGTCATGCGCCTCGGCACGCGGAGCGGTTTCTCCGACTACGGCCAGGGGTCGAACACCGGCGCCGGCACGTGGATGGCGCTCACGACCCCAGGCGACCCGACGACCTGGGATCTGGACGCCGCGGCGAAGCTCGCCGGGATGACCGGCTTCTACCGCCCGGAGGACATGGATCTCGATCCGGTCGCCCTCGCCGACGGACGGATCCGCGCCTGCTGGAACAACACCGGCCGTGACACGGCGGCGAACTGGGGCGAGACGCTCTGCCTCGAGGACGTCCCCGCTCCGTCGCAGCCGACGGGCGCGCAGCCCGTCGTCACCCCGTTCGCCATCGGCAACCCCGAGCTCCGGATGGCCGACAACCTCGACTTCCAGCCTGGCACCGGCATCCTCTACCTGCTCATGGACGCGACGACGTCGTCCGAGAACCCGGCATTCACGAACGACGCCGTGTGGGCCTGTCTCCCCGACGGGGCCGATCCTGACACGCTCTCGGACGGCTGCGTCCGGGTCATGAACCTCAGGGACGGCATGGCCGAGTTCACGGGGATCGAGTTCCTCGCCGACGGCCAGAGCTTCCTGATCCACCTCCAGCACCGCACCCAGGACGACCGCGCTCTCCCCGGCACCGCCGATGAGCTCCTCATCAGCGGCCTCGCCGTGAAGTAACCCGCTCCCGCGGCCTCCTCCCGCGGGACCCCTTCTTCCTGCAGAGACGTCCGGGTTCGCCCGGGCGTCTCTGTGTCCGCTGCTGCCTCGGCGGCCGACCTGTGCGGCCCAGCGCAGCACACGTGCCAGCCCGTTCGCCGGGATCAGGATCAGGTGGACCGACCGCCGCACCAGGCGGCGGACCTGCGGCTGAAGGGACGCGAGGGACCTCGGGTCTCAGCCGAACCAGAGCTGGACGTCGGCGTCCGATGATCCGTCCTCTTGCTGAGCCTCGAGACGGTTGTCGGCCGAGTCTCGACGGACGATCACTGGACCGTCGGGCGCTCCATCCGCGAGGTGGCGTCGCTGCTCGCGATCGGCCGACTCGCTCCCCTCATCGGGAGTCGGCGCGAAGGGATCGACGCGAGCCGGCATCGGACTGGCCAACCTTCCCGCTACGCGTCCGTCCTGGGTGCGCGACGCCTTCGTGGAAAGCGGAGGTCGGGGAAGAAGTGCCGAAAGGCGTCGAGGATCCCCTCCTCGCTTGACGGCGGGACGACCAGGTCGGCCGCTCGCTGCACCGTTTCGGGCGCCGAGCCCATCGCCGCGGACCAGCCGGCGACGCGGAGCATCTCGGTGTCGTTCGGGGCATCCCCGACCGCCGCGACGCTTTCGAGGCCGAGACCTCGGAGGCCGGCGAGGTAGCGCAGCGCATCGCCCTTGCTGGTTCCGGGCGCCAGGAGTTCGATGCCCGAGTCGTCGCTCCATACGATCGACGCGCGGGATCCGAACCAGACGCTCGCGAGCATGCGCACGGAGCGATGGCGGTCCGAACGGGTCGGCAGGAACGTCCGGATCGGCCCATCGTTGACGATCCGCTCGAACGAGTCAACGAGCTCGAAGTGGGTGCCTTCCCGGAGTGGGGGCACGAACAGCCCCAGGTTCGCCGGTAAGGTCTCGGCGCGGTGGCCGTCGGCAAGAGCGACGATCGGGGTGAGCTCGAGCGCCCGAGCGAAGCTGAGGTGGTC
>JAJYXX010000239.1:0-3060 GCA_021801545.1 Chloroflexota bacterium
GACCGGTTCTCGCGGATGGTCCGCGATCTCGCGCGCGAGTCCGGCAAGCGCGTCGAGCTTCGCCCGGTGGGCTGGGAGACGGAGATCGATCGTCAGCTCCTGGAGCGGCTCATAGACCCGGTGATGCACCTCCTCCGCAACGCGGTGGATCACGGGATCGAGCCGGAAGCGGAGCGCGCAGCGGCGGGCAAGCCGCCGGTCGGCACGGTGCTCCTCGAAGCGAGCCAGCGTGGCGGCGGGATCCGTATCGAGGTGTCGGACGACGGCCGCGGGATCGATCCGGAACGTGTCCGGCGCGCGGCGATCGACGCTGGCGTCCCGGAGGGCGAGCTGCCGCCGGCATCCGATCTGGCGGGCATCCTGCGGCTCGTCCTGCGCCCTGGCATCTCCACGGCCGGTCACGTCAGCGAGGTTTCCGGTCGGGGGGTGGGACTCGACATCGTGCGCGATGTGGTGGCGCGCGTCGGAGGGACGATCGAGGTTGCGTCGCAGCCGGGGAGCGGGACGCAGGTCGGCCTGCAGCTGCCGCTGACGCTCGTCCTCGTCGATGTCATCGTGGTCGGGGTCGGCGAGCGTCGCTACGCGCTCCCGATGGGGTCGGTCGAACGCTGCGTCCGCGTCGTTCCCGGCGAGCTGACCGAGGTGAGCGGGCGGCCGGCACTGCAGCTCGGCGGCGGACCCGTCGTGCTTGACGACCTCGGTGAGCTGCTCGGCGGCCGGTCGGTCGACGCAGGCGGCGACGGTCGGCGGATCGCCGCGGTGCTGAAGGTCGGCGACGAGCGGGTCGGCCTGCTCGTCGATGTCGTCCACAGCGCGATCAGGGTCCTGGTCAAGAGTCTCGGGGCGCTGCTCGAAGCGGCAGGAGGATCGCCCCTCGTGGCGGGCGCCGCGATCCTCGGCGACGACGAGCTGGTGCTTGTCCTCGATCCGGGACAACTCGCGCGGGCCGCCATGATCGAGTGGCCGGGGTCGCCGGTCCGGGTCCAACGGGAACCCGGGACGGACGTTTCGCGCCCGGTGTCGATCCTCGTCGTGGACGATTCGGTCACGACGAGGACGCTCGAGAAGAGCATCCTCGAGGCGGCCGGCTTTGCGGTCGCGGTCGCGGCCGATGGGCTCGAGGCGCTGGCCGCCCTCCGGCGCGAGCGCGTCGATCTCGTCGTCAGCGACGTCGATATGCCGCGCCTCGACGGGTTCGAGCTGACGAGACGGATCAAGGCCGACCCGGGGACGCGCGATCTGCCGGTCGTGCTCGTCACGGCGCTCGACTCGCCCGAACAGCAGGAGCAGGGCCTGGACGCTGGCGCGGACGCATACCTGCTCAAGCGTGCGTTCGACCAGCGCGTGCTCCTCGAGACGATCCAGCGCCTCGTCGGATGACGAAGCCGCTGAAGCCGATCCGTGTCGTCGTGACCGAGGACAGTGCGGTCACCCGGGCGCTGCTGACCGCGATCGTGGAGAAGGCGCCCGGATTCGAGCTCGTCGCGGCCGTGTCCGACGGCGTGGCGGCGGTCGACACCGTCAGGCGGCTCCGGCCCTCGATCGTGACGATGGACCTCCACATGCCGCGTCTCGACGGTGTCGAGGCGACGCGGCAGATCATGCGGGAGACACCAACTCCGATCGTCGTCGTGACGGCCAGCTCCGAGGTCGACGGCCGGCTGACCTACGAGGCCCTTGCCGCCGGGGCGCTCTCGGTCGTGGCGCGCCCGGTCGGGCCATCCGATCCGCGCTTCGCGCCCCGCCGCGACCGATTGCTCGCCGAGCTGCGCCTGATGGCCGGGGTGAGCGTCGTGCGACGGGTCGAGCGGTCGGAGTCGTGTGCGCCGGCGCAGTCGCGTGCGTCGGCGCCCCCGCTCGAACCCTGGCGGCCCGTCCGTCCCGCTCGGGTCGTCGCGATCGCCGCGTCGACGGGCGGGCCGGCGGCCCTTCACCGACTGCTCCGCGACCTGCCGCGCGACTTCGACGTGCCGATCGTCGTCGTCCAGCACATGTCGGAGGGATTCATCGGCGGGCTCGCCCGCTGGCTGTCGGACGTGGCTCCGGGTCCCGTCAGGATCGCGCGCGATGGCGACGCGCTCGCCCACGGCGTCGTTTTCCTGGCGCCAGACGGTTCCCATCTCCGCGTGGCCGCCGACGGGACCGTTCATCTCGACGCCGGACCGCCGATCGGCGGTCACCGGCCCGCGGCGACCGCGCTGTTCGATTCGGTGGCGAAGGCCTATGGAGCCGGAGCGATCGGCATCGTCCTGACAGGCATGGGGCGCGATGGCGCGGAGGGCCTGGTGCGCCTGCGCGCAACGGGCGCGATGACACTCGCCCAGGATGCCGCCAGCTCGGCGGTCTTCGGCATGCCCGGGGCCGCCATCGAGGTCGGCGCCGTCGAGCGGGTCCTGTCGCTCGAGGACCTGGGCCCGACGATCGCGGCCCTGGCGACCGCCGGTCCCGACCGCCGTCGGGGTGATCCTCGATGAGCGAGACACGCAGGGGGAGCCGGCGCGCTCGCCCGGCGGAGCCGCGCCCGCACGACCCGCCGCCGGCGGAGTCAGCGCTCACCACACCCCAGGACACGCCCCCCGCCCCGCTCGTCCTCGTCGCCGAGGACAGCCGAACCCAGGCCGAGATGATCCGGCTCACCCTGGAGGCGCACGGCTATCGTGTCGTCGTCGTCGGCGACGGCGCGAAGGCCCTCGCCCGGATGCCGAACGGCGACGTCGATCTCGTCCTCACCGACATCGAGATGCCGGTGATGGACGGCTTCGAGCTCTGCCGCCACCTCAAGGACGATCCGCGCTCGCGCCACGTCCCGGTGGTCGTCCTCACCCAACGTGACCGCGTGACCGACGTCATCCACGCCCTCGAGGTCGGCGCTGACAACTACCTGGTGAAGCCGTTCGCGCCCGAGGAGCTCGTGACCCGGGTGGGGCGCCTCCTCGACGAGATCCAACGATGGCGGCAGCGGACTCGATCCCAGCGCCATCACCTTGGTCGTTCGTCCGACGAGCTGATCTTGTCCTTCGAACGAACACAGGTGGTCGAGGCCCTCATGGCTGCCGCCGA
>JAJYXX010000239.1:3160-7780 GCA_021801545.1 Chloroflexota bacterium
GGGATCCGTCACGGACGCGCGGCGGCCAGCCAGCGCGCCGTCGACCTCGCGCGTGAGACGCTCCGCGCCGAGTACGCGGCGCTCCTCGTGCGCGACCGTGATGGGGGCACGCTCTTCGTCACCTCGGGTCATTCGGAGGCGACGCAAGCCGGCCTTCACCCACCTGTCGGGAGGGGTCTGCTCGGCCTCGATCTCGTGCGCGGCCAGGCCGTTCACGTGCCCTCGGTCGCCGAGGATCCCCGATCCGGAGGGACCCCAGTAGGTCATCCGCCGCTCGACGACCTGCTCATCGTCGGGGTCTACGGCGCGGACCGGCAGATGGGACAGCTTTACGTCGCGAACAGCCTCGACGGTGGCTTCACCGACGACGACGAGCAGCTGCTGCCGACGCTCGCCGAGCATGTCGGCGCGATGCTCGAGAGCGGCGCCCTCATCGACGACCTGCGCCACGCCCGCGCGGCAGAGGCTCGTCTCGGGCGGCTGCTCGATGAGTCGTCGAACGAGATCTACGTCTTCGACGCCGAAACGCTGCGCTTCGTTCAGACGAACGCCAGCGCCCGGCACAACCTCGGCTATTCGGAGGAGGAGCTGAGCCGGATGACACCCACCGACCTCCAGTCCGAGTTCACGACCGACGCGGTCGCGGCGCTCCTGGAGTCGCTCCGCGCCGGCGAGCGGGACGAGGTCCGGCTCGAGACCGTCCAGCGCCGGAAGGACGGCTCGACCTACCCGGTCGAGGTGCGGCTGCAACTGGCCCGCTCAGAGGATCCGCCGGTGTTCGTCGCGATCGTCCAGAACGTCACCGAGCGCCACCAGCTCGAGGGCCAGCTCCGCCAGGCCCAGAAGATGGAGGCGATCGGGCACCTGGCAGGCGGGATCGCGCACGACTTCAACAACCTCCTGACGGCGATCTCGGGGTACGCGCAGCTCCTCGCGAGCGACCTCGACCCGGCTGACGAGCGACGCGCCGACGTGGAGCAGATCCTGGACGCGTCCGATCGAGCGGCCCGTCTCACCCGGCAGCTGCTCGCTTTCAGCCGGCGCCAGGTCCTTCACCCCGAGGTGCTCGACCTCAACGCGATCGTCCGGGGGATCGATGCCCTCCTCCGCCCGTTGATCGGCGACACGATCGTGCTCACGGTCGCGTTGGACCCGGAGCTCGGCCGTGTGCGCGCGGACCCGAGTCAGCTCGAGCAGGTCATCATGAACCTCGTGACGAACGCGCGCGACGCGATGCCATCGGGCGGTCGACTGACGATCGAGACGACGAACGTCGAGCTCGACAGCACCTACGTGGCGAGCCACGCGGACTCGCAGTCCGGACCGCACGTCATGCTCGCCGTGAGCGACACCGGGGTCGGCATGGATGCTGCCACGATGGCCCGGCTGTTCGAGCCCTTCTTCACGACGAAGGGGCCGGGGAAAGGCACTGGACTGGGGCTTGCGACGACGTACGGGATCGTCAAGCAGAGCGGCGGCAACATCTGGGTCTACAGCGAGCCGGGCAGGGGCACGACGTTCAAGGTTCACCTGCCACGTGTCGAGGGCGACGGGCGCGCCGGCGAGACGGCGGGCCGTCGAGTCTCCGAGACGCCGGTGGGTGGTACCGAAGTCGTGCTCCTGGTCGAGGACGACGCCGAGGTTCGCGCACTGGCCGAGACGATTCTCGCCCGGCACGGATACACGGTCCTCTCCGCGCCGAATGGATCGGCGGCCCTCGAGGTGGCGAGCGCGGCCGACTCGATCGCGCTCCTCGTCACCGACGTGATCATGCCCGGCCTGCGTGGCCCGGAACTCGCCGAGCGCCTCGTCGCACTCCGCCCGGGCCTGCGCGTCCTGTACATCTCGGGCTACGCAGCAGAGGCCGTGGGCGACCACGACTTCCTGGCGCCAGGCGCGAACTATCTCGATAAGCCTTTCACGCCTGATGCGCTCGCCCGCACTGTGCGGGCGATCCTCGATGCTCCTGGGACGGGACCCTCTTCGTCCTGACGAGTTGTCAGGGGACGTCCCCGAATCGACGCGACGCCCGGCGGGTTCGCACGCCCCGTCGGGTTCGCACGCCCCGGCGCGTCGCGCCTCCGGCCGCGTGGCACTGATTTCTACGGGGTGCTTGTCGAAACTCATTGCCTTGCGTACGATTGCACGGACCGAGCGATGTCGGTCTCAACGCAGCACCCCCACTCCCCTGAGGAGGATCCCGGATGATCGACGGCCAGCCAGCAGTCCTGAGCCTCACTGAGGCCGCCGCCGGCAAGCTCAAGGAGCTGACCGCCGGCGAGGCGAACCCGAACATCGGTCTCCGCGTCTACGTGTACAGCGGCGGCTGCTCCGGGTATCGCTACGGGATGATGCTCGAGGATGCCCCGACCGAGGCCGACCGGATCCTCGAGGCGAACGGCGTCCGGGTCTACGTGGACGACAAAAGCATCGACCTCCTCCAGGGCTCGCAGATCGACTACGTCGACACGCTGATGGGCGCCGGGTTCACGGTCAACAACCCGAACGCGGTCGCCGCCTGTGGCTGCGGCTCCAGCTTCCGGACCGCCGACGACGAGGGCAGCCCAAAGGCCTGCGCCCACTGACGAGGAGAAGCCGCCGGACTCGACCACCGGCGGCTTCTCCTCTATTCGCTGTACCGCTCTTCCCGCCAGGGATCGGCGCTGTTGCTGTAGCCGTAGCGCTCCCAGAAGCCGAGCTCGTCGTGGTCGAGGAACTCGAGGCCGCGGAGCCACTTCGCGCTCTTCCAGAAGTAGCGCTTCGGGACGAGGAGGCGGAGCGGCCAGCCGTGCTCGGGCTCGAGCGGTTGCCCGCCGAACGTGTCGGCCAGCAGGACGTCGTCATCGTCGAGCACCGCCAGCGGCAGGTTCGCCGAGTAGCCCTGCTCGCAGTGGGCGAGGACGTGCGTCGCGGCGGCGGTCGGGCGGGCGAGCCGGAGGATCTCCTGGATCGCTACCCCCTCCCAGACCGTGTCGAGTTTCGACCAGCGGGTGACGCAGTGGATGTCGGTCACGACCATCTTGCGAGGCAGTGTCCGGAACTCGTCCCAGGTCAGACTGACGGGGTTCTCGACCTGGCCCCAGGCACGGAACGTCCAGGTCGCGAGGTCGACCCTGGGAACGGAACCGTAGTGGAGGACCGGGAACTTCTCGGTCAGGTACTGGCCGGGCGGGATCCGGGCCGCGACCGACGGGTCGCGCTCCTTGCCGCCGAAGAGGCGCTCGATCATGTTCGTCTCCATGGCTGAGGTCGCTCCATTGTCATCGAAGGCGCCTCGATCGTCCCGTGGCCGCTCCGCCGCGAGAGGCGCTACCCTTCGTCCGTGAGCGAAACCGACCGATCCACCGAGCCCGTCGACGCAGCCGCGCCCACCGACCCGCGCCCCACCGACCCGCGCCCCACCGACACAGCCGAGCCCGCCGAGTCCGTCCGGGTCGTCATCGTCATGCCGGCCTACAATGCCGCCCGGACGCTCGAGCGGACGTACGCCGACATCCCCCATGACCTCGTCGACCGGATCATCCTCGTCGACGACCTCTCGCGCGACGAGACCGTGCAGGTTGCCCAGCGCCTGGGGCTCGACGTCATCATTCACCGCCAGAACCTGGGCTACGGCGGGAACCAGAAGACGTGCTACGACGCGGCGCTCGCGAGCGGCGCCCGGGTCGTCGTCATGCTCCACCCCGACTACCAGTACGACGCGACGCGGATCCCCGCCCTGATCGAGCCGATCCTCGCCGGCCGGGCCGACCTGATGCTCGGCAGCCGGTTCCTCGGCGACCCGCTGGCCGGCGGGATGCCCCGCTGGAAGTACGTCAGCAACCGCTTCCTGACGACCCTTGAGAACGCCGCCTTCGGGCTCCGCCTCTCCGAGTACCACACCGGTCTGCGCGCCTACAGCCGGCGCCT
This sequence comes from Chloroflexota bacterium, assembly GCA_021801545.1. GTDB lineage: Bacteria > Chloroflexota > Limnocylindria > Limnocylindrales > CSP1-4 > JAKAHU01. Next base: position 7,070 of record JAJYXX010000239.1, read on the forward strand.
GCTTGAAACGATCCCGTACCGGCTCAACAGCAACGACTTCGTCTTCGACCAGGAGCTGATCGCCCAGGTCGTGGCGGCCGGCGAGTTCAGGATCGGTGAGATCGCCGTCCCGACCCGCTACTTCGAGGAGGCGAGTTCGGTGGGCCTGAAACGGAGCATCGTCTACGGGCTCTCGACGCTCCGGGTGGTCGCCCGCTATCTGCTCCACCGTTCGAAGCTTCGCCGCTCGCCGAAGCTGACGGCTCGGCGACCGACCCCCTGACCGACCGATGAACGGCGGTCGCGTGCGGCTGGCCCGGGGGGCGATCGGGATCGGCATCTCGACGCTGGCGCTCGTCCTCGTCCTGCGCCAGGTCGACCTCGCCCGGACGGCCGGGGTCCTCGCCGGCGCCATCCCCGGCTGGCTCGTCCTTATGGTCGCCTTTCAGCTCGCCGACGTCTCGCTCCGCGGCCTGCGCTGGCAGCGCCTCCTGGCGCCGATCCGGCGCGTCGCCCTGTCGCGAACGTTCGACTACCTGCTCGTCGGGTACCTGGCGAACAACATCCTGCCAGCCCGCCTCGGCGAGCTCGTCCGCAGCCACTATCTCGGCGACCGCGAGGGGATCAGCCGGACGACGACGCTCGGCACCGTCGTCGTCGAGCGCACCGTTGATACCGCCGTCCTCGTGGCGATCGCCTCGCTGGCGATCCTCGTCCTCCAGGTGCGCGGCG
>JAJYXX010000122.1 GCA_021801545.1 Chloroflexota bacterium
CCTGGGCGGCGCCGTCAAGGTCGGGTTCCAGGCCCAGGCCGACGCCCCCAGCTGCGCCGACTGCGGCTCGATCATGGTCCGCAACGGCAGCTGCTACAAGTGCCTCAACTGCGGCTCCACCAGCGGCTGCAGCTAGGCAGGTAAGCGGCCGCGAAGAAGCCGAGCCTATCATCTGGCCTCTGGCACGGCTTCTTCCTGTAGCTTGGAGCCCGATTTGCAGTCGCACAGTCCCAAGCTGACGCCTCGTCGCTCTGGTTGGTATCGCTACTACGCCGGCTACTCCCTCGACTTTGTGCGCGACATCATCTCGTCCCTCGAACTCGCGCCCGAATCCCGGATTCTCGACCCATGGAATGGGTCCGGCACGACGCTGGTGGCTGCGAGCGAAGCCAAACACGAGGCGGTTGGTGTCGACGCGAATCCCGCGCTCGTCCTCGTAGCGAAGGGTAGGCTTCTGGGTTCAGAGGTCGTAGCCAGTCTTCCGGCGATCACAGACGAATTGGTCAATCTCGCCAAGCTGCATCGGCAGATAGGCTCGCCGGACCCTCTCGGTCAATGGTTCGACGCTGAGTCGGCGGCCCGAATTCGCAGACTGGAGTGGGCTATCCAGCATCTGCTTGTAAACCATGACACCTACCAACCTGTTCGATTGATGCCAGACCTCGAAAGGATCTCGAGCTTAACGGCCTTCTACTATGTCGTGCTGTTCGAAGTTGTTCGGGCGCTCTCGCGACCCTTTCAATCATCAAACCCTACTTGGGTTCGGACATCCGCTGGTTCGACCTCGATCTCAGCCTCGTGGTCGCAAATCGAGTCGCTGATCACGGGTGCTGTCGCGCGCCTCTCAACTTCCCTGCTTCGGCCGGCGGGGCCGAATTCTAGGAGGACGCCGGGCCACGTGCTCTTGGGTAATTCCACTGCTTTGCCGGTTGATGATTCATACGCCGATGCCATCATTACTTCCCCTCCCTACTGCACCCGAATTGACTACATCGTCGCGACCCTCCCGGAGCTCGCCGTGCTTGGGTACTCGCGAGAGAGCCTGCGGGCGCTGCGTGATGAAATGATTGGCACTCCCACGATCCACGTGGCCGACCCGACGATCCCGGACGATTGGGGGATCAAGGCGGCGGAGCTTCTTCGGGCCGTCCAAAGTCACGAATCGAAGGCTTCGCCTACCTACTACTTCAAGAACTTCTGGCAGTACTTCGATGGGATGTTCCGTTCGTTGGTCGAGATGCGCCGTGTCTTGCGGCATGATGGACGCATGGTGCTTGTCGCCCAAGATTCCTACTACAAGGACGCACATGTGGACCTGCCGGCAATTCTCGCTGACATGGCACGAGTCCTCGGATGGAACCTAGACAGTCAGCAAGACTTCGTCTCCGCGCGAAATCGCGCCGCGATCAACCCCCGGGCTCGGAGATACCGCTCTTTGTTCGGCGCGACCGAAAGCGTCTTGGTGCTTGGCCACCGAATGGGAAGGGGCCGGCGTGGATATTGAAACGACGCGGATGACCGTCGCGGACTACTGCCAGGCAATGGCGAGGCATGAGATCGACGTCAATCGCGACTACCAACGAAGTGACAAGGTCTGGCCGCCCGCGGCCAAGTCGTTCCTCATCGAATCAATCCTTCTGAACTATCCCGTCCCAAAGCTTTCGCTTCACCAAGTCACTGATGTCCGAACGCGGATAACCAAGAAGGAGATCGTCGACGGTCAGCAGCGGAGCGTGGCGATACTCGAGTTCTTCTCAAACCAGCTTCGACTCTCGCGCACTCTGGAGCTCGATGACGCAGCGGGGAAGCTATACGACCAGTTGCCTGAACTTCTTCAGAGACGCTTTCTCGACTACGGGCTCAGTGTTGATCTTTTCCTGTCGGCGAGTCCTGATGAGGTTCGGGAAGCCTTCCGCCGGATCAACTCATACACCGTCCCGCTGAATCCCGAGGAGCAGCGTCACGCGTTGTTCCAGGGGCCGTTCAAGTGGTTCATTCACCGGCTATCGCGCGACTACGACGAGGCGGCTCTCCGGATGGGCGTGTTTGGGCCCAAGCAGATCATTCGAATGGCTGACTCGAAGCTCTGGACGGAGCTGTGTCACGCATTCATCCACGGTGTCACGACAACCGACAAGCCGAAATTGGATCGTCTATATCGTGCTCGCAACGTTGAGTTTCCGGAGGAGCAGGAGCTAGATCGTCGGCTTCGGCACGCACTTGATTTCGTCATCGAGTTGCCCGAAGTTCACGGCACCGAGTTAATGAAGCCGCATCAGATGTATGCACTGGTCGTGGCAACGAGCCACTTCGCGGATCCGATGGCGTCGTTGGTGGAGGCGGTTCCACCGCGCAACGTCGGATTTGACCGTGAACTCGCCGTGGCAGGACTGACTGCGCTGTCTGACGCGGCCGAGAACCAAGTGCAAGATGGACCCTACGGCGACTTCGTCGACGCCTCGACCAGCCGAACAAACGTGGCTGCTCAACGGTTGACACGGGTGCAATGGCTCTACCGCGCGTTGGCTGGTGATCTCGCGACTTGAGAAGCAGTCGATCGCTGTCTGTGCTGCAGCAGCGCGCCGCACGTCGACTGGCCCGACTCAAGCCACTCCTCGGCCAGGGTTCGTCCTCCGACCTCGATCGCCGCACCGCGTACGTCGTGATTGAAGCGCACGCCACTTGGGCGTCGTACTGCCGGTTCTTCTACTTGTCGTGCGCGCTTGGCGCACGAGACGCGACGGGAGTTTCCGTTCTGCCACCGGGCGTACGGTTCGCAACAGAGGAGGAGGCGATCACGTTCGCAGTTCACACGCTCAACCCACGCAAGCGGGGGCAAACCGGACCGTGGAGCACTCACGAGGAGCCGACGTGGTACGACTCCTCGGATTTTCGCAGGGCCGTTCAAGCCTTGAATCCAGCGAATGTCGGTTCCGTCATCTCCGCCTTGGCGCTCGCTCCCGCGAGCTTCCGTCAGCTGACCACGTTTCGTAACTTCTATGCCCATCGGGGCCGTGGCACGGTGCGGAAGGCGCAAGCGATCGCGCGCAGCTATGTCCTCAACCCGTCGCAGCATCCGACGCTCATCCTCAACGACTACCCAGTTGGGCGCCCGCAAGTCCTCCTCGCGGACCTCCTCGACGACATCAAGACAGTAGTTGGGCTCATGAACTAGTGTGCCGAATGCGAGGACGGGGCACCGGCTCTCTCCTGGGGCGGTGTGGACGCATTCCAGGCGAGCGTGACGGGTCCGGGGCGCCTCACATCGGCGCTGCCGATGACCTCACGAGGGGGTGGCCATTACCCGTGAAACACGGTGGCCATTTCGCGCGAAACAGGGTGGCCAAAACCCGTGAAATCCGCACCCGCTCGTCTACGCGACGGGCGGCCATCTCTTCGTCGAGCGCAACCGGAGACCGGCCGCGCAGGAAGATCGCCGGGCGGCGAGGTCGAGCCTACGGTCGCGACGAGTAGATCGTGAAGCCGGCGAGCCGCGCGATCTCCTCCTCGGAGACGCCAAGGAGTTCGTTCACGCCCATGTCCTCGTCCAGCTCGGGCCAGTGGAGCGCCGTCCCGAACTCGACGACCTCGACGGTGCGCCGCGCCGCGGACGGAGCCGCCGCGAGCCACGAGTGAGCGGAGACCGGCTCGCGGATAACGCGACCGTTCGAGAGGGTCACGGTCAGCCACTCGTCATCACAGCGCACCGAGGTTGCGTATCCCAGCTCACTCCTCGGCGATCGGGCCGCAGAACTCACGTGCGACACATCTCCAAGAACGGCGGGCGATGCTGGAAGACGATTGAGAGCACGACCGCCGGCTCGCGGCGATTGTAGCCCTTGACGTTGGCGACGCCGAGCGTCGCGAGCCAGATCTTGGCGGCGCCGCCGTGGCCCCGCACGTGGACATGCGGCGGTTCACCACAATCGGCCGCGCGGATGCCGAATCGGTAACCACCTCGGTCGCGGAGCCAGCTCGGCACCCCCGGATGGTGCCGGTTGGCGATCATCTCGCGCTTCGGCCGCCCTTCGCCGCGCGTTACCGGGCCACCGACGAGGCAACGGCCTCTCAGCTTGACGTGCCCGCTTGGGCGAACCCTCCGTTCGGCCGCCCTGTGAAGTCGAGTGGATCGCTGAGGATGGCGGCGAGCGTCGCATCGAGCTTCGGGCCGAGCCGGATGGACTCGCGGACCGCGTGGATCGCGCGCTGGAAGTTCTCGATCTGGGCGAGGTCGAGGCGGCGGCCTTTGCGGTTCGTGAGGAAGTGCTCGAGGGGGCGGAAGCCGAGACCCCAGGCCCAGGCCTCCGCGGTGACGCCAGTGAAGCGCTGGGTCGCGTTGATCCAAACCTCGCCGGAGTCCGGGTCGCGACGGATCGTCTCGACGCGGTCGTTGCCTTCGCCGACGTATCTGATCTCGGCATCGACAGGCGCCTCGAGCAGGTGGACCCGCCCGAGCTGCTGCCCGAGTCCGCCCATCTTGTCGAACACACCCGGGCTCGCCGGGAATGGCACGCGAGGATGATCGACAGCCAGCTCTGCGGCGAATCGCTCACGGTAGACCGCTGCGGAGAGAGTACCAAGCGCGTACCATGCCACTTCTTCGACCGTCGGGCGACGACCGTAGGCCCCGGCGAGTTGGGCAGCAAGCTTCGGTTCGAGGTTCTCGCGCCACTCGGAGGTGGGGAGCAGGGTGTCTTCGCCAGCGGACTCGGCAAAGTCCAGCGGGTAGACGTGGACCCAGTTACCCGTCACATGAGCGCACGCGATGCCGCGCGTGACAGTTGCGAGCGCGGAGACTGGTTTCGCGCCCGCTCGCTCGACGACTAGGGCGAGGCGGTGGGCGCCGTTGGCGCCGAACGGCTCGGGCAGCAAGTGACGCATGACGCTCTCGCGCGCCCTGCCCATCATCGCAGGGTCCCAATAGAGCAGCCGCCGATCAAACAGCCGATAAAGCCAGGGGACGATCCGGGCCTGATCGAATGCGGCAAACCCACGGCGACGGGACTCAACGGTCCAGTTGGCGTTTTCCGGAACGGCGAGGCGCTCCACGACATCGGCGGCCGGAATGGACACGTCGGTAAGGGTACGGATCCGGGGCGCGAGCGACGCCTCGTCGAAGTCGCTGAGCAGATCGTCTCGTTGCGTCTGCACGCCGCTTACGCCCACGGGGAAGATCTCGGGGATCGACGGCCAGGAGTCGTAGCGATCGTCGACCGACGCTGGGGCGAACGAGTAGAACGGCGCCTCCGGCTTGAGCGTTTGCCAGTCGGTGCCGGCTAGGCGGGCGGCCTGGGCCGCCGCGTACTTCGCCGGACGGGTGCCCCGCATCTCGCGGTAGTGGACCGTCGCCGGGCCAGCGTGCGCCCCGGGTCGCCGGATCAGAACGCTGAGCGCCACGCCCTGCTGCACGTCCGGGAAGACCTTCTCGTCCTTCACGCCCTTCACCCAGAGCCGCTGGTTGCCCTGCAGATTGAAGACGTAGATCTCGTCGAAGGCATCGAGCAACGCCTTGCGGACCCCGCGATGGATCCGCCCGTTGATGAACCCGTGGTTCGTGACGAAGGCGACGATCCCCTGCCCTGCCGCGCCGGGCTGCTCGAGGAGCTTCCAGACGGCCCAGCGGAGGAACTTGAGGTAGTCGTCGTTGAGGGCGATCCGGGCGTCCTCGATCGGCCGGCCGTCGACCGTCTTCCAGGCAGCGAAGAGCCGCTCGATCTCGGGCTGCTTGTTGTGGCTCGTCGCCGACCAGGGCGGATTGCCGATGATCACGAGGATCCGCTCGTCCGACTTCACCCGCTCGGCCGCCGCCGCCTCCTCGATCAGGCCCGGCACGAAGAACGCGAGCAGGCCGCCGTCGTCGGCGCGGGCGACCGGGTCGCCGAGCGTGTTCGTCAGGTAGATCTGGGCGCGCTTGTTCGCGAACGAGACATGGTGATCGCGTGCGAAGAGCGCCAGCTTCACGTGGGCGATCGTGTACGGCGCGGGCAGGAGCTCGAAGCCGTAGAAGTTGCGGAGGACCTGCTCCTCGAGGACCGCCCGCACCGCGCCGCTGCCGAGGACCGACGCGACGTTCCCGACCGCCTGCTGCGCGGCCGCGAGGACGAACGTGCCCGTCCCGACGGCGGGGTCGAGCAGGCTGACGCCCTGGTCGCCGAGCCCGGCGGCCTTCCGGAAGTCGCGCTTGAGGCTGTCGTCGACCGCCCGGATGAGGTAGTCGACGAGCGGCCTCGGCGTGTAGTAGACGCCCCGCCGGATCCGCTCGACCTTGTCGTAGGCGGCGAGGAAGTGCTCGTAGAAGTAGAGGATCGGGTCGGGCATTCCGGCGCTCGGGTGGCCGATCGACGAGATCACCGCATCGGGCACGGACGCCAGCAGATGGAGCGCGTCGACCAGCCACACGGAGAGGGCGTCCGGGAGCTTGCCGGCAGCGCGGAGCGGCTCGATCGCCGAGCGGAGGATCGGGGCGTCGGCCGGGAGCGCCTTCCAGGCGGCGTCGAGGTCCGTCGCAGGCCCGCCCTCCAGCCGGGCGAGGAAGAGCGCGTAGACGAGCGTCTGGGCATACGTGTCCGCGAAGTCGTCGGCCTCCATGTCCGACATCAGGCTCCGCCTGTAGAAGTCCCACAGCCTGCGCAACGGCTCGCCTTGCTCGGCGGTCGGCCCGAGGAGCTCGCGGATCGCGTCGCGCAGGAGCGTCGTCCGGCGGGCGAGGCCGTCGGCAAGCTGCTCGGCGGTTGTGGCGGCGGGGGCGGTCGCCGAGAAGAAGGCGCTCAGGAGCCCGGAGAGCTGCGTCAGCTGGGCGGCGGAGACGGCGTGCGAGCCGGCGGCAAGGCGCCCGGCCGTTTCGACGAGCGTGACGTCCATCCGGCCGGCGGCGGGCCGGAAGAGGGTGAAGCGAAGGAAGTCGGTGACCAGGAGGTTCTCGAGCGATCGGCGGTAGCGGTCGACCTGCTCGCTTTCGAGCACCCGGGCGAAGTCGGCGGCGCTCCCGATCGGCTTGGTCTCGCCGTAGCCGATCGCTCGGCCGTCCGCGTTTACCACCTGGAGGTCGGGCTGGCCGACCTCGTGGAGCCGGAGCTCGCCGCGGATCTTGACGGCGCCAAAGCCCAGCTCGGTGGCCGCCGCGGTGAGGAACGTCACGGGCCCGCGCGATTCTCACTCCTCGGACGCTCGAGTGCGTCGCGGACCGCCCGGGCGAGGGCATCGGCGGTGAACGGTTTGGGCAGATAGGCGATGTCGGGGGCGAGGCTGTCCGAGCGGCCGATATGGCTCTCCGCGTAGCCGGACATGTACAGGACGCGCAGGTCCGGTCGCTCGGCCGTCAGGCGCGCAGCGAGCTCGGGGCCGCTGACGCGCGGCATGACGACGTCGGTCAGGAGCAGCTCGATCGGGCCCGGACGGGCGGCCGCGAGCCCAAGCGCCGTCTCGGCGTCAGGCGCCTCGAGGACGGTGTAGCCGCGCTCGGCCAGGACCCGGGCGGCGAAGGTGCGCACGGCCGCGTCGTCCTCGACGAGCAGGACCGTCTCGGAGCCGGCGGCGGCCAGGCGGGGTGCGGTCTCGGCGAGCGGCTCGGCCGCCGCCTCGACTCGGGGCAGGTAGATCTTGAAGCTCGTGCCCGCGCCGGGCTCGCTGTAGACCTCGATCGATCCGCCCGACTGCTTGACGA
>JAJYXX010000177.1:0-4576 GCA_021801545.1 Chloroflexota bacterium
GGCTGGGCGGCGATCAGGACCTTGATCGGGCGACTGAACTCGCGGGCGACGATCACCTTCTGCTGGTTGCCGCCCGACAGGTTCGCGACGTCGTTGAAGATCGAAGGGGTCCGGATGTCGAACGTGCCAACGGCCGCGACGGCCGCGACCGCGATCCGCTCGCGGTCAAGCCGGAGCCCGTGCGAGTACGGCTCGAGGAAGTAGCTGTTCAGCACGAGGTTGTCCGCGATCGTGAAGCCCGACACGAGCCCGTCCTCGGTTCGATCCTCGGGGATGTGGCCGACCCCGGCCAGGAAGATCTGGCGCGGGTCGGGCCTCACCGACCGACCGGCAATCCTGATCTCACCGGCCTCGATCGAACGAAGACCGGTGATCGCCTCGACGAGTTCGGTCTGCCCGTTACCCTGAACGCCGGCGATCGCCACGATCTCCCCGGCCCGGACGACGAGGTCGAGGCCGCCGACCGCAAGCTGGTCGCGATCGTCGCGCACGACGAGTCCGCTCACCTCGAGGACCGGCTCGCCGGGCCGGGCCGGCGGCTTGGAGACGACGAGCTCGACGCCGCGCCCGACCATCATCGTCGCCAGCTGCTCCTGGTCGGTCTCGGCCGGACGGGTCGTCCCGACCACCCTGCCCCGCCGCAGGACCGTGATCCGGTCGGCGATCGCCATCACCTCGTCGAGCTTGTGGGTGATGAAGATGATCGAGGTGCCGCTCACCACGAGGGAGCGCATGATGCCGAACAGCTCCTCGGACTCCTGCGGGGTGAGCACCGCGGTTGGTTCGTCGAGGATCAGGACCTCGGAGCGCCGGTAGAGCGCCTTGATGATCTCGACCCGCTGGCGGACTCCGACCGGCAGGTCCTCGATCCGGGCATCCGGGTCCACCCGCAGTCCGTGGCGCTCGGAGACATCGACGATCCGGCGCCGGGCGTCGGGCAGGTCGAGCAGGCCGACCGGCCCCCGGACCGACTCGCTGCCGAGCATGACATTCTCGGTCACCGTGAAGACCCCGACGAGCATGAAGTTCTGGTGGACCATCCCGATCCCGGCCGCGATCGCGTCACCAGGACCCTGGAAGCGGACGGGCCGGTCGTCGATCAGGATCTCGCCCTCGTCGGGGTGATAGAGCCCGTAAAGGACGTTCATCAGCGTCGTCTTGCCGGCGCCGTTCTCGCCCAGGAGGGCGTGGATCTCACCCGGTTCGACGGTCAGATCGATCCCCTCGTTGGCGACGACACCCGGGAAGCGCTTCGTGATGCCGCGTAGCTCGAGCTTCACGGGCGTCGACACTCCTCACAGCGGATCGATCGGGGACACCCCGGGCGGGGCACGCTGCCGCGCAGTATGCCGAACCCGGAGGGGCGACCGCAACGCGCCACCTCGACGAACGGGATCCCGGGCCAGGTCAGCGGCGGGACGGGCCGCGATGTCACCGTCAGTAGCTCGTGTCCGCCGGGCGCGCCGAACCGGTCACGATCGCGATCCCGTTGCTCGTCCCGACGAGGTCGGCGCCGGCGGCGAGGAGGGCGCGGACCTGGGCAGCGGTCTTGATCCCGCCCGAGGCCTTCACCCCGACCGTCGCCGGCACCCGCGCCCGCAGGTAAGCGATCTCCTCGGGTGTCGCGACGCCGACGGCCCCGCTGCTCGCGTTCTTCACGTAGCGGACGCCGGCCGCGACGGCCGCATCGACGAGCGCATCCCAGCGATCCCGGGGCACGAGCGGCAGCTCGAGCATCACCTTGACCGGCGCAGGCGCCGCGGCCCGGACGACCGCCGCCAGGTCGTCGCGGAAGCGATCGATCTGGCGGGCGAGGAACCAGCCGAGCGGGACCCCGATGTCGATCTCGTCGGCGCCGGCCTCGATGATCGCCCGTGCCTCCGCCACCCGCCCGGCCGTCGTCATCGCGCCGTACGGGAAATCGACCGCCGAGGCGACCCGGACCGCGCTCCCGGCGAGCAGCTGCTTCGCCTCCGGGACCCAGTTGGCCGGGATCATCGCGGCCTGGAAGCCGTACTCGAGGCACTCGCGGCAGTGCCGCTCGAGCTCCTCGGAGCGGACGCCCGGACGGATCAGGGTGTGCTGGATCCGGCCGGCGAGGGATCGCTCGCCAGCGCCGGCCGGCGAGCCGTCATCGATCGCGGAGACGTCAGGGGCTGGCTGATCGGGCAGCGGCATCGCGTTCTCCTCGGCCGTCGGGCCGTCTCCTCGGCCGTCGGGCCGTCTCGTGGGCCGTCAGGGCCGGGGCACCTGGCGGGAGAGCAGCTCGACGATCGTCTCGTAGAAGCCCTCGGCATCGATCTCCTCGACGACCCGGGCGTTCGGGGTCCGTCCGAAGACACCCCAGTCGAACATCGAGAAGCCGCGGGTCAGCTCGCCCGCCGTCTCGACGTCGATGTAGTAGGGAGCGGTCCGCCGCACGATCGAGGGCTGAACGGCCACAAGGCAGGTCAGGGCATCGGGGTGGGTACTGCCCGGGATCCCGACCCCCTCGTCGAAGGCGAGGGTCGGCCCGTTGACGACATCGAAGAAGCGCGCCAGGGGCGTGTCGAGGGCACGGATCCGGCCGAGCCGCTCCCGACCGAAGACCGCCTGGCGAAGGGTGAGATCCCAGGTCACGACGGTCACGTCGAAACCGGCCCGAAAGACGATCCGGGCCGCCTCGGGATCGACGTAGAAGTTGAACTCGGCCGCGGGCGTGATGTTCCCCCGGGCGTTGTTGCTGCCGCCCATCACGTAGAGCGCGCGCAGCTTACGGGCAAACTCGGGGTCTCTCGCCACGGCCAGGGCGATGTTCGTCAGCGGCCCGATCGCGACGAGCGACAGCTCACCCGGGTTCGCGTCGACGAGCCGGACGAGGGCATCGACCGCGTGCTCGCGCTCCGGGCGCTGGGCCGACTCTGGCCAGCTCACGCCACCCTTGCCGTCGAGATGGACGTATTCAGCGCTCACCCAGTCCCGGAGAAGCGGCTGGCGTGAGCCAGGAAAGACCGGCACGCTGCCGCCTCGCCCGGCGACGTCGAGGGTGATCAGCGCGTTCTTCACCTGCTGGTCGAAGGCCACGTTACCGGCCACGATCGTGATCGCCTCGAGGCTCGCCTCGGGGTGCAGGAGGCCGACGAGGATCGCGAAGCAGTCGTCGGCGGCGGTGTCGGTGTCGATGATCAGGCGGGTCGGCACGGGAACCTCACGGGGCTGGCAGAGCTGCGTTGCCGGCGATGATCTCAGATGGCGGGCCAGGCCGGGTCGACGTCGGCGAGCCGGGGCAGGCCGGGGATGACGCCCGGACGGCCGACGCACCAGGCGCCGCAGCGGCAGCCGAGGGCGACCGCCTCCTCCAGCTCGAGGCCGGACGCCAGGCCGAACGCGAACCCGGCGTTGAACGCGTCGCCGGCGCCGGTGCTGTCGACGACAACCGGTGCGACCGGAGCTGGGACCGCGACGAGCTCCTCGCCGCGGGCGATCAGCGCGCCCTGTGCGCCGACGGTCATGACGACCGTCCGCCCGGTCGCTCGGGCGAGGGCGGCCGCCACCTCCTCCGCCTCCCCGGCGCTCCGACCGAGCAGCCGGCGCCCCTCGTGGAGGTTCGGGGTGAGGTAGTCGACACTCGCCAGCACGGCCGGCGGGAGCGGTTCGTCGGGCGCCGGGGCCGGGTTCAGGATCGTCGTCAGGCCCCGGGCGCGGGCGAGGGCGAGCCCCTCCGCGGCAACCGGCAGGGGGATCTCGAGCTGGACGAGGAGGACGTCCGCGCCGTCGAGGACCGACACCTCCCGGCGCACGTCCTCGGCGCTCAGGACACCGAGCGCACCGGCGACGACGATGATCCGGTTCTCGCCGGATGCCTCGACGATGATCGCACCAGCCATCGTCGCGCTGCCCGGCGGCCGGACGGCGAGCGCGGCGACGCCCTCCTCGTCCCAGAGCCGGAACGCCCTCGGTGCGAAATCGTCTTCGCCGAGGGCGGTGAGGAACCGGACGTCGGCCCCGAGGCGGGCCGCACCGATCGCCTGGTTCGAGCCCTTGCCACCGTGGTCGATGCGGAACGATCGGCCGTGGACGGTCTCCCCGGAGCCCGGGGCGATATCGACGCTGAAGACGAGACCGACGCCGTAGCTGCCGACGACGGTGACACGGGGACGCTGGGACGCGTTCCCGGTGGGGGCGACAGACGGACGGCGCCCTCGCGGGCGCCGTCCGTCACCGGGCTGAACCGGGGCCATCAGGACTGCGGTGAGAACCAGTCCGCGATCTTGATCTCGCCGGAGATGATCTTCGCCCTGACGCCGTCGATCTCGGTCTTGAGATCAGCCGGCACCTTGTCTTCGAACTTGTGGAACGGGGCAAGTCCAACGCCCTCGTTGGAGAGGGTGTTCACGAGCACGCCGCCCTTGAACGTCCCATCCAGGGCGGCCTTGATCGCGCCCTTCACGCCGTTGTCGATCCGCTTCATGATCGAGGTCAACATGATGTCCTCGTACTCGGGCGCGGAGATCGCCTGGTCGACGTCGACGCCGATGAACATCACGTTGTTGCCGCTCTTGTTCGCGTCCTGGACGGCGGCCATCGAGCCGAGGCC
>JAJYXX010000177.1:4676-7627 GCA_021801545.1 Chloroflexota bacterium
TGATCGAGGTCAACATGATGTCCTCGTACTCGGGCGCGGAGATCGCCTGGTCGACGTCGACGCCGATGAACATCACGTTGTTGCCGCTCTTGTTCGCGTCCTGGACGGCGGCCATCGAGCCGAGGCCGACCGGGCCGGCGACGGCCATGATGATGTCCGCACCCTCCTGGATGAAGCCCTCGGCCTGCTGGCGACCCTTGGCCGTGTCGCTGAAGTCACCGGTGAACGAGCCCTGCTTCTTCACCGGGTCCCAGCCGAGGAGCTTGACCTTTGTGCCCTTCTGCTTGTTGTAGTAGTTGATCCCGGCCGCGTAGCCATCCATGAACTGGGTGACGGGCGGGATGTTGATGCCGCCGTACGTGCCGACGATGCCCGTCTTCGACATCCCCGCCGACAGATAGCCGGCCAGGAACGTCGCTTCGTCGATCGCGAACACGATCCCGGCCACGTTCGGGAGCGGCGGATCGTAGGCGAAGTCGACGATCGCGAACTTCTGGTTCGGGTTCGCCTCCGCGGCCGCCTTCGTCGCGTCACCGAGCAGGAAGCCGACGGTCACGATGATGTTGCACTTCTCGTCGATGAACGTCTGGATGTTCCGGGCGTAGTCGGTCTCGGCGGTCGACTCGAGGAACTTGATCTCGGAAAGGTTGAACTCCTTCTGGGCGTTCTGGACACCTTCCCAGGCGTTTTGGTTGAAGCCCTTGTCGTCGATCCCGCCGGTGTCGCTGACCTCGCAGGCCTTGAACGCGACCGGGGTGGCGCTCGGGGCCTCGGACGGCGCCTCGGACGGAGCGACCGAGGGCGCCTCGCTCGGCGAGGCCGAGGGGGCTGTCGTCGCCGCGCCCTGGCAGGCGGCAAAGACGATGGATGCCGTGGCCAACAGGCTGACAAGCGCGCGTGTGGTCCGCAACGTGGTCTCCTCCAATGCTGAGGTGCGATACTGGTGCACCCGATGTCGCCGACGAGTGGTGGATGGGCTCGCCGGTCGGTCGTGCGGCAGGTCCCGGCCCAGTCCCGGTGTCTCCCGGGGGACCGCCGGCCACGCTCGGCCCACAGTATGCACATCCGACGAGGCCCCGCGCAATGCAACCAGGACTGCTCCGCAGTGATCACCGGCGCCTCTCCCCGCGGCGGGAGCGGCCCGCCGGATCGAGGCTCGCATGAGCGCCGAGGAACGCGAGCGTGCCCGCGCCTTCCTCGACCTCCGGGAGGGCCGGGGGACCGTTCCCCTGCTCGACGAGGCCGGGATCGCCGAGCTCCTCCGGACGGCTCGCCGGATCGCGGTGATCGGTGCCTCGGACGACCCGACGCGGCCCTCGTACGAGGTGTTCCGCTACCTCGTCCGGGCCGGCTACGACTGCGTGCCGGTCAACCCGAACACCCGCGAGGTGGCGGACGTCCGCGCCTTTCCCTCGCTCGCCGAGGCGGTGGAGGCGGGCGGCCCGTTCGACATCGTCGACGTCTTCCGCCGGGCCGGCCAGTGCGCTCCGCACGCGGAGGAGGCCGTGGCAACCGGGGCGCGCTGCCTCTGGCTCCAGCTCGGGATCGTCGACTGGGAGGCCGCCCGGATCGCGGCCGCGGGCGGCCTGGCCGTCGTCATGGACCGCTGCATGAAGATCGAACACCAGCGCCTGCTGCGCGGCTGAGCCACTCCCTGGGCTCCCCGGCAGGCCGGTTCACGGGCGAGCGAAGCTGGCAGTCGACTGCGGCCGCCGCGGCCCCCACCGCACCGTCCGTTCCCGCAGCACGAGAAGGGTTATCGAACGTGGTTTCGGCGATCCTCGGGCACCGACCGCTCGACGCTCGACCTCTCGCGACCGCGATATCGTCACCGGCAGCATCGGGAGGACCGCGTGTCACCGGATCTCTGGCCCGGAGGTGCGGCGGCCCGGTCATCCGGCCCGGTCCGGAGCGCGAACGCCGTCCGGTACTCCTTCTCGTGCTACGCCGGCCCGCGAGCGCCCCCCTGCTACTTGAGCAGGAAGCCGAGGACCGCGAGCACGCACCCGGCAACCGCGACCCCGGCCCCCGTGCGTACCTGGCGCCGGAGGATCTCCATCGCCACCGAGGCGCCGGTCGACGACGGGCCGCGGACGCCGCCGCGCCAGGCCTCGTAGCGAGCGATGTTCTGATCCTGCGCCCGTAGCGCCCGGTAGCGTACCCACGGGCCGCGCGCCCGTGCCCACCCGATCCCGATCAGGACGATCCCGAGGAAGAGGAGCACGAGGTTCAGCGGGCCCATCCGATCAGCCCCCCTCCGATCCCGGCTCGCCGAGCCGTTCCCGGATCAGGGCGGTCGCCAGGCCGGCGTTCGCTTGGCCGCGCGTCACCTTCATCACCTGGCCGACGAGGAACCCGAGCGCCCGGCCCTTCCCGGCGCGATAGTCCGCCGCGGCGGCCGGATTCGCCGCCAGCACTTCGTCAACGACCGATCCGACCGCCGAGGCATCCGAGATCTGCCGAAGTCCGCTGGCCTCGACGATCGCGGCGACGGCCGTCCCGGTCATCAGATGCTCCGCGAGCACCTCCTTTGCGTTCGCCCGTGACAGCTCGCCCGAGACGATCCGGGCGAGCAGGTCGGCGAGCTGCGGGCCGTCGGCTCGCCCGACGAGCCCGGACGGGGTCCGCTCGACGATCTCCTTGGCCGCGCGCCCGTAGTCGCCGGTCACGAGGTTCGCGATCTCCTTCGCCGGCAGCGTCGGATCGGCGGCCTGGATCGCTTCGAATGCGGCGACCATGGCGGGATCGTTGACGATGACGCCCGCGTCGTAGGCCGACAACCCGAGCTCGATCCGGTACCGGGCGCGGCGCGCCCCCGGCAGCTCCGGCAGACGGGAGCGGATCTCGTCCAGCCAGGCCGGGTCGATCCGCAGCGGCGGCAGGTCAGGCTCCGGGAAGTAGCGATAGTCCTGGGAGTCTTCCTTCGAGCGCATGACATACGTGACGCCACG
>JAJYXX010000418.1 GCA_021801545.1 Chloroflexota bacterium
GAATGCGACACCCGGATTGACACGTCGATCCGGGTGTCATAGGCTCTGGCCATGCGGACGAAGCGGACCTACAACCTGCCCGAGCGGACGGTGCTCGCCGTCCGCGAGCTGGCCGCGACCTACGGCGTGGCGAGCACCCAGGACGGCGTGATCGAGCTGGCGGTCGACGAGCTGGCACGGCGGATCCGGGAGGAGGCCGAGGCCGCGCAGTGGGAGGCGGCGGCCGCCGATCCGGACTTTCGGGCGGAGTCGGCTGATCTCGCGGCGGCCTACGAGAAGGCGGACCGCGAGACGTGGCCGCGGGAGTGACGGCGGCGGAGCCCCTGCGCTGGGCGGTGGTCCGGGTCGTGCTCGACCCGGCGACGGGTCACGAGCAGGGCGGGATCCGCCGGGCGCTCGTCGTCAGCTACGAGCCGTTCCACCGCTCGGGCCTGGTGACCGTCTGCCCGATCACGGCTGGGCGCGACGAGGCTCGTTACCCGGGCGAGGTGGCCATCCCGGTCGGTGCGGCCGGGCAGACGCGCCCCGGCGTGATCCTGTGCCAGCAGGTGCGGACCATCTCGCTGGAGCGGGTCGCAGGCGCCCCGGAAGGTCGCCTGACGGACTCGGGGCTGCGCCGTGCCGTGCGCCTGGCGCTCGCCCACCACCTGGGCCTCGACATCCCGGCCGTCGGGGACGGGGCCCTCGTTCGCACCTGACCGGGGCCCCGGCTGCTCACGGTCGACCCGAGCTGGCGGCGCGAATCCGGCTGGTGGGGGCGTGCCTGGCAGGGCGGCCGGAGTGTCGGAGGCCCCAGTCCAGGACCTCCACGAGGCGCGCGAACGAGCGTCCGACGCCCTGCGGCATCCCGAACCCGCCGGCGGCCTCCAGCGTCACGAAACCGTGAAGCGCCGCCTACAGGCGCGGGCGGCGTCGATGGCGTCGACGCGTAGCGCCCGGGGTGCGCCCCCATGAGCCAACTTCCACCACTCGCCAAGATTCTCTGATCTTGATCCACAAATGGCCGACTGCGCGATTCAGCAGTCAAGATTGTGATATCTTGCCAGCATGCCTCGTCCGGTGACGCTTGCCGACATCCCGAGCTCCCTCACTGAGGAGGCGTTCTGGAATCTCGTCGGTCGCCTGGAGCACGAGCAGCTCGACTTCAAGCTTCGCCCCGACGGACTCGACGAGGTCTTTGCGGCGATGGCCATGACCGACGGGGGCATCGCGATCCTCGGGATCCGCGACAACCGCCGGGTCGAGGGCTGCGCCATGACTCAGGCCGTCCTCGACCGGGTCACCGAGACCGCCCATGCCTGCGGGCTCGAGGTCCAGGTCCGCGAGCTGGCGGTCGACTCCACCCCCATCACGATCATCGGGGTGCCCGAGGTCCGAGGGCGGATCGTCACCACCCCGAACGGGCGCCTCCTGCGCCGGCTCGGCAGCCAGAACCGACCGCTCGTCGGCGATGCCCTCGCGCGCTTCGTCCGCGAGCGCGAAGAGCGCTCCGCGGAGGACGAGGCGATCGCCGCGCCGGCCCTCGACGGGGTCGAGATGGAGCTCGTGAATCGAGCGCTCGCGGCCGACGGTCGTCCTCGCACCCGGCGCGACGGGCTCCTGCGAGCACTCGTCGATCTCGGCGTCGCCCGGGTCGAGGGGCCGCCGACCGGGATCGTCGTGGCGAAGGCCGCGATGCTGTTGTTCGCCCAGGATCCCCGCCGCTACATCGCGGGCGCTGCGGTCCAGGCGGTGCGCCGGGCGGGCGTCGGACCGGGTCCCGGGCCGACCGTTGCACGGGTCGAGATCGCGGGGCCGATTCCGCGCCTGCTCGATGAGGTGCAGCGCTTCATCGACGCGCAGGCCGGTGGCCTGGAGACGGTCCTCGGCGGACACCGCGAGCGGCTGCCGGCATATCCGACGGCCGTGATCCGAGAGGCCGTCCTCAATGCCCTCGCCCATCGCGACTACGGACTCGCCGGGGCGACCGTCGACGTGACGATCTGGGACGACCGGATCGAGGTCCAGAGCCCAGGTTCCCTCCCCGGGCACATCACCCTCGACAACATCCGTGCCGAGCACTACTCGCGCAACCGGCGGATCATGATGGTCCTCAAGCTGCTCGGCCTCGTCGAGGAGTACGGCGAAGGCATCGATCGGATGTACCGCGAGATGGAGGCCCGCCTGCTCGAACCGCCGGCCTTCGTCGTCACCCCGTCGTCGGTCACCGTCACCCTCCGGAACCGGTCTCCCATCACGGCAGAGGAACAGGCTTGGCTGGCCCTCCTCGGTGGCCTCGAGCTGAGCGCGCCCGAGCGGCGCGCGCTCGTCCTCGCCCGGCGGAAGGGGGGCATCACGCCTCGCCTCCTGCGGGCGGCGATGCCCGATGTCGACGTCGGGGCCGTCATCCGGAGCGCGGCGGCCAAGGGCTTGCTCGTCAGGACGGGTGAGCGCGGCGGGACGCGCTACGTCCTGTCCGACGAGGTCGTGCTGCGCGCGGGCGCGGAAGGCGTCGAGGCCCGGACGCGCACGCGCCAGCGGTTGCTCGACGAGCTGCGGCGGGGTGGTCCCCTCTCGACCGCGGAGGCGGCCGCTATCATCGGCGAGTCCAATCCGAGCGCCGTCCGGGATCTTCTGAACGACCTCGTCCGGGCGGGTCTCGTCCTCGCCGAAGGACGGACGCGCGGTCGTCGTTACCGAATCGCATAGCCGAGAGGCGGGAACGGACGTGGCGCCACACGAGGGATCGACCGTCGCTGCGAGCGTGACGTTTGCGGGCCGCGGGTCTTGACAGTGCGTAGGCTCAGAGTCTGCTCCAGAGGTCGGCCGGTTCCCAAGCAGAATGTCGCAGACTCGAATCCCGTCTCCCGCTCCACTCCTTGACTCCGAACGTCGCCTCGATGTGACGCGGCGCATCTTCGACGCACATCCCAGCCACGCGATCGACAGGGTCCGTCTCGTGGAAGACGAGACGGTGTCCACCGTCCAGTGGTAACGGTCAGCGTCCCCCACACGATCCGGCGCGTCCCGCGCGACCGTGGGCACCACCCATGTGCCAACCTAGGGTATACTTGTAGGACGACCTGTCGTCCGTCGTCATGCCCATGGCGCCAGCGCGGACGCGGGCTCTCGTCTCCGCCGCGCGCCTGTCGCGCGGCCGATCACGGCGAAAGGACCGGCCCGATGCCCGACGCAGACGACGCGCAGCAGTCCCGCTACTACCACCTCGACGTCCCCCAGGCGAACACCGCGTTCTACCTCAAGGGCGCAGGAGCACTCGACTGGGGCATGCAGAACCGGCTCGCCCGGACCTTCCATCCCGACACCGGCCGGACCGTGATGCTTGCCGTCGATCACGGATACTTCCTTGGACCCACCACCGGCCTCGAGCGGATCGACGTGGACATCGTCCCGCTGCTCCCGCACGTGGACGCCCTCTTCTGCACCCGCGGCATCCTCCGCTCCGTCATCCCGTCGGCCCCGGCCGTGCCCGTCGTCCTCCGGGCCAGCGGAGGCCCGAGCATCCTGCGCGAGCTCAGTGACGAGGAGATCGCGGTCGACATGGAGGACGCCCTGCGTCTGAACGCGTGCGGCGTCGGCGTCCAGGTCTTCATCGGCGGGTCCAACGAGACGAAGTCGGTCCACAACATGACCCGCCTGGTCGATGCAGGCCTGCGCTACGGCGTGCCGGTCCTGGGCGTGACCGCCGTCGGCAAGGACATGGTCCGCGACGCCCGCTACTTCCGGCTCGCGACGCGGATCTGCGCCGAGCTTGGTGCCCAGGTCGTGAAGACCTACTACGTGCCCGATGGCTTCGAGACCGTGACCGCCTCATGCCCGGTGCCGATCGTCATGGCCGGCGGAAAGAAGCTCCCTGAGCTGGAGGCGCTCACGATGGCCTACCGGGCCATCCAGGAGGGCGCGGCCGGCGTCGACATGGGCCGCAACATCTTCCAGAGCGACGCGCCTGCGGCGATGCTCCGGGCAATCTCGGCGGTGGTCCACGAGGAGATGCCGCCCGCCCAGGCGCTGGAGCTGTACCAGACGCTCCGGCACGAGACCACGGCCGACCCGGCCTGATCACCCATGGCCGCCTCCGACACGGCGGCGCGCCTGCTGGTGGGCGCGCCGCATCTCTCCGTCGGGATCCTGACCGCGGACCTTGGCCGGCTCGACGATGAGCTGCGTCGCGTGGAGCGCACCGGCATCCCGATGGTCCACACGGACGTGATGGACGGGGTGTTCTGCCCGATGCTCACCGTTGGGACGCCCTTCGTGGCAGCCCAGCGGACGAGCCTGCTCAAGGACGTCCACCTCATGGTCCGGGAGCCGCTGGAGAAGGTCGGCGCGTTCGTCACCGCCGGCGCGGACATCATCACGTTCCAGGTGGAGTCCGCGTCCAACCCGCACCGGGTCCTCCAGGTGCTGGGTGATGCGGTGAACGCGAACGATCCGGCGCGCGGGATCGTCCGTGGCGTCGCCGTGAGCCCCGGGACGCCGCTCGAGGTGCTGGTCCCACTCCTCGACGACCTGGAGTACGTCATGATCCTCGCCATCAACCCGGGCTGGGGCGGCCAGCGCTTCCATCCCGGCACCGGCGCGCGGCTCGCCCGCGTGCGCGAGATGGTCGCCGCGGCCGGCTGCCCGATCCTGGTCGCGGTCGACGGTGGGATCACCAGGGTGAACATCGGCGAGGTCGCCGCCCTCGGGCCGGACGTGATCGTGACGGGAAGCGCGATCTTTGACGGCTCGTCACCCGTCGAGGCGAACGCGGCCTACATGCTCGCGGAGCTGACGGCAGGCGCCACCCGGGCGCGCCCTTCCGAGGGCTGATCCTCGGGCGAGGCGCACCGGGCTACGCGGTTCGGATGATCACGAACTCGAAGGCACCTTCGACGAAGTACGTCCGGCTGTACATCAGTGGGACCGCCCCGGGCGAGTAGTGGACCTGGTCGAGGAGCAGGTAGAGACCGTTTGTAGGCCGCCGGGATCCCCATCCCACCTCGTGGCTCTGGACGGCGTGAAGACGGGCGAACGCTCGCCTCGGGCGGACCCCGAACCGCTCCAGGACCTCGAATACGCTACCCCGGCCGATCTCTTCCACCGCTCCCGGCGGCAGGATGTCCAGGCGGATCGTGTCATACGAGTACGCCACAACCTCGCCATCCGACAGTATCTTGCGCTCCATGGCGAGGACCGGCGCCCCGGCTGGAAGGTGCAGCCGATCTGCCTCGGCGGCCGTCGCCGGGCGTTGCTCGACGGTTCGCCACTCCATGCCGGGTTCGTGGCCCAGCTCCCGGATCGTCTGGGTGATCGAGCCCAGCTCCTGGAGCCCGGCCCGGATGGCGACGCCGAAATCCGCCACGAATGTCCCGGCGCCGTGGCGGATGTCCACGAGGCCCTGCGACTCGAGCGCCTTGAGCGCCGTCCGCACCGTGACCCGCGAGACCTGGTAGCTGGCCGCAAGCTCCGTCTCGCTGGGCAACCGGCTGCCGCGCGGCCACTCGCCAGCGAGAAGCCTGGCCCGGAGGTCGGCCGCGAGCCACCGCGCCCGGGTGAGCGGCTGGGCCAGCCCGGCCGACGCTCCCGGTCCCTCCGTGCGCATTGCAACTCCTCTCATGGGCCGCATCATCGCCGACGCTGGGTTGGGATCACTCTGCAACCGGCGGGGGCGATCCAAGTCGCCCGGCGGCGGGTTCGAGTGTAAGGCCTTCGAGAGGTCGGATGGCGACCTGACGGATGCCTCCGGTCAACCGATCGTGCTCGTATCGAAGTACGAGTGAACAGAAACGAACCGCCCCTCGCGGACGAGGACGAGGTTCACCCCGGAGATCAGGAACCTCCGGCCCTCGTGGTCGGTCAGCTCCGCTTCCCACTCCAGGGCCGCGCGGTTGCCGACGACCAGTTCGTCGACGATCTCGACCCGGAGGCCGAGGAAAGCGGCACAGGAGTCTTCGTAATACTGCCGGATCTCGGTGTGGCCGACGCGCCGCCCGCCAGGACCGACGAATTCGGCATCCGGGTGGTAGTGGCTCATGACCGCATCCACGTCGCGTGCGCTTTCGTCGCGCCAGTACGCCTCCGCGATCGCGCGGGGTCCCTCGCTCATCGGGTACCTCCTCGTTCCGAACTTCAGGGCTCAGCGGGTGCGGCTGGTCAGCAGGAGATCGCCAGCGCGTTGGGCAACGTTGCGCGCATCCGGGTCAGCGTGGCGCGTCGTGGCCATCATCCGGGAGGCCAGCAGCACGCCCCGGGCGGCACCCTCGCGGAGCTCCGGCGGCAGTGTCTCGATGTCGGCGGTCTTGGCCAGGCCAACGATCCGGCGCATCGCCTCCGCGGCGCCGTAGCCGATCCCGTCGACCGCGACCTTGGCCAGGAAGTCCTCGAGGGTCCGCTCCGTGAAGACCCGCGGGTCGCGGACCTGCGGCCAAAGCGATCGGAATGTCGTCTCGAAGGCTGTCCACGTCTCGTCAAGCAGCGAGAGCGCCCAGGCGGCACGCTCGTCCTCGCCCAGCGCGAAGGCCCGCGCCGCGGCGATCACGTAGTTTGCGTAGGCCAAACCCAGATCGAAGCCGACCGGCCCGTAGAAGGCGAATTCACTGTCGAAGATCTTGGTCGAGCGCGGTCGGCCGTCGGACGCCTGGCGGACCATGACCGAGCCGGTATGAAGGTCGCCGTGGATGAGCGCCTCGGTGTGGGTCATGAACTGCCACTTGAGCCAGCCCATCTCGCGGACGGTCGCGTCGTCCTCGATCAGGGCTCGGGCATCGGGCTCGTTGGCAGGCAGGACGCTGTTCCGGCCGGTCGGTCGGGTTGGCTCGGTCAGGACGAGGTCCTCCGTGATCTCGCAGAGCTGCGGGTTCACGGCCGCGGCCAGGGCCGCCTTCTGGTTGTCGGCTGACATTCCGAACGCGGATGTCCCGAAGGCCACGCGCGCCACGTATTCGCCCACGTCGGTCGCGGCACCCTCGTGGCGTTCACCCCGGTTGAGGGCGTGGCGCCACACCTGGTGGTCCGACAGATCCTCCATCGCGATGACGTACCGAGCCGCGTCGTAGTCGTACAGGCGCGGCACAAGAGCAGGTGCCAGGGCCCCGTGGCGTCGCATCGCCTGGGCCTCCTTAGCCGCCCGGTCGGGCGTCATCGGCCAGTCCGGTCCGACCAGGCGCACGTAGGGGAGTGCCTGCTTGAGCACCATGCCGGGCCCGTCCGCGCGCTCGAGGACGAACACGAGGTTGAGATTGCCGTCGCCGACCTCCCGGACGTGCTGGATCTGCCCCGGCGGGAGGACAGCAGCGAGCTTCGGGTTGCGCGCGACGTAGTCGACGACGGTGTCGGGGCTCAGAATCTGGTACGACTCGGACATTGTCTGCCTGCTCGGTGACGGGGTTTCGGGGGCGCCACTCCGGCGCGACTGGGAAGGCGGCTCTCTATGAAGACGGGCCGGCCGTCAAGGCTTGGCGGTGACTGTTGAGCATCGTGCTGCTTGCTGGAGCTGCGCTCATCTCTCGATCGCCTCCTCGAGGAAGGACCAGGTTGGATCGGATGCTCCGGCGGCCCATCTCAGAACAGGGTCGTCACGCGACCAGAGCCGACACGGGGGGCCTGCCGGGAGCGGTGAACGGTTCGGCCTTCGTG
>JAJYXX010000185.1 GCA_021801545.1 Chloroflexota bacterium
CGCCGCGGGTCGGTCGCCTGGTCGACCGCGACGAGGAGGAGCCCGAGGGCGCGGAGGAGATGGACGATGGTCGGTGACGGCAGCGCGGGTGGGCCTCCGGCGCCGGCGGTAGAGGAGGGGATCGCGACCCTCGGGTTCGACGAGGCGCTCGCGGAGCTCCAGCGGATCGTCGCCCGGCTCGAGGCCGGTGGTCAGCCGCTCGAGGAGACGATGGCGCTCTATGAACGCGGCGTCGCCGTACACGAGCGCTGCGCCCGGCTGCTGGCCGATGCCGAGCTGCGCGTGAAGCGGCTCGTCGAGCGTGCCGGCGGCGCGCCCTCGGCGGTCGATCTGGAGGCCGAGGACGAAGCGTCCGACCGGCCCGGCTGAGGTCCGAGATCCACAACCCGGCGGGCCGGTCGTCGGCTGGTCGTCGCCGGGATCCCTCAGAGGACGACGAGGTCGGTCGTGACCGGGACCGGGTTGGCCAGGCAATCGCGGACCGGTCGCTGATCTCGATCCCCCGCGCGGCCGCATTGTAGACGTAGCCGACGCCAGGGCAGAACGCGAGCGCCTGGAGGAGGAGCTCCACCGCATTCGGTCCCGCATTCGAGCCGAGGAGGACAGGCGGCTCGTCACCGATGAGATTGAATGTCGCGTCGCCGCCAGCCCTCGGCGATGCAGGTGGTCGGGGATGCCTGGCCAGCCGCAACCCTCCGATGGACATGGTCGGCCGGCGCGCGAGCCGGACACGGTCGGGGTAGACTCCGGCTGGATCACGAGGGGCGGTATCCGTCCGTCCTTCGATCAACTGCAGCGGACGCATCAGGAGAGACATCCCCGGTGGCCATCCTGCCGACACTTCAGGGCCCGTCCGATCTGCGCGGGCTGAGCGAAGCTCAACTGGTCGAGCTCGCGGCCGAGATCCGTCAGGTGATCATCTCGACCGTCGCCAAGACCGGCGGTCACCTCGGCTCGTCGCTCGGCGTCGTCGAGCTGACGATCGCGCTCCACCGGATCCTCGAGTCACCACGCGACCGGCTCGTCTGGGACACCGGCCACCAGGCCTACCCGCACAAGCTGCTGACCGGGCGGTACGCGCGCTTCGGGACGCTCCGCCAGCTCGGCGGCATCGGGGGCTTCCCGCGACGAAGCGAGTCCGAGCACGATGTCTTCGACGGCGGCCACGCGGGGACCGGGCTCTCGATCGCCCAGGGGCTCGCGACCGCCCGTGACCAGCGCCATGGCCTCGAGCGGATCGCGGTCGTCGTCGGCGACGCCGCCCTGATGAGCGGGCTCTCGCTCGAGGCCCTCAACGACATCGGCCACCGCGGCACGCAGCTGCTGATCGTGCTCAATGACAACGAGATGTCGATCAGTCCGACGGTCGGCGCACTCTCGAAGTACCTCTCGACGATCAAGCTCAGCTCGACCTGGCGGTGGAGCAAGCGGACGTTCGACGACGTCATCTCGCGCATCCCGGTCACCGGCAGCCTGGCGCTCGAGCTGACCCAGCGGCTCCGGCGCTCGGTCGTCAACTTCGCCCAGCCCGGCCAGCTCTTCGAGGACCTCGGGATCACGTACATCGGCGTCGTGCCCGGGCACAACCTCCGGGCGCTCGATCACACCCTGCGCGCCGCGCTCGAGCTCGACGGCCCGGTCCTCGTCCACGTCCGGACCCGCAAGGGGCGCGGCTATCGTCCGGCCGAGACCGACCAGGTCGGGTTCCACGGGGCGGCGCTGCCGCCGATGACCGACGCGGCCGCGCCCCGCGCGGCCGTGCCCGGCGAGTCGGTCTCCGACGATGCGACCGCGCCGGCGGCGGCGGCTACGGCCCGGAAGCCGCTGAACTACACCGCTCACTTCGCCGCCGAGCTGATCGCGGCCGCGCAGACGGACCGCCGGATCGTCGCGATCACTGCCGGGATGCCGACCGGCACGGGGTTGAGCCGGTTCCAGGCCGCCTTCCCGGACCGGTTCATCGACGTCGGGATCGCGGAGCAGCACGCGCTGACGCTCGCCACCGGGCTGGCGATGGGTGGCCAGCGGCCTGTCGTTGCAATCTACTCGACGTTCCTCCAGCGCGCGTTCGACCAGACGGTCCACGACATCTGCCAGAACGACCAGCCGGTCCTCCTCGCGGTCGATCGGGCCGGGCTCGTCGGTGAGGATGGGACGAGCCACCAGGGGATGTTCACGATCCCCGCCCAGCGCCAGCTGCCGAACCTCATCATCGCCAGCCCGAAGGATGAGCAGGAGCTGCGCTCGATGGTCCGCACGGCGCTCGCCCAGGATCATCCGTTCGCGCTGCACTACCCGCGCGACCCCGGGTTCGACGTGCCGCCGGTCTTGCCACGGATCCTGCCGATCGGCCAGGGCGAGATGCTTCGCGACGGCCAGGACGTGCTCGTCATCGGCTTCGGACCGATCGTCGCCCGCGGCCTCGAGGCAGCCGATGCGCTGGCCGCCGAGGACTGGTCGGTCGGGGTGATGAACGCCCGGTTCGCGAAACCGCTCGATCGCCAGCTCATCCTCGAGGAGGCGCGCGGCAAGCGGCTCGTCGTCACGCTCGAGGAGAGCGTCGCACTTGGTGGGTTCGGCTCGGCTGTCCTCGAGGTGATCGAGGAGGCACGATTCGCGGATCCTGCCTACCGCGACGTCAGCGTCCGGATCATCGGCATCCCCGGTGACCGGTTCGTCGACCACGGCGCGGTCGGCGACCTGCGTCGGATACTCCGCCTCGATGCCCCGGGGATCGTGGGCCAGATCCGGGAGACGCTCGCGGCGCTGCGCGCGACGCCGGGCCGCTCGACCGAGGCGGCGAGGTCGGGCTGAGTCTCCGACGCTGCTCCACGGACCCCGGCCGCGCGGGCCGGCGCGAAGCGCCGGTGAAGTGGGCTGTGCCACGATAGCAGGGTGAGTGCCCCGACGAAGACCCGGCGGCTGCGCCTCGACCAGCTGCTCGTCGAGCGCGGTCTCGCCGAGACGCGCTCGCGCGCCCAGGCGCTCGTCCTCGCCGGCCACGTCAGGGTCGGAGAGGGTGACGCAGCGCGCACGGACCGCAAGCCGGGCGACCTCGTCGGGTCGTCGGCGATGGTGACGCTCGTCGAGCGCGAACCGTACGTGTCGCGGGGCGGGCGTAAGCTCGCGGCTGCCCTCGACGCCTTCGGTATCGATCCGGCCGGCCGGGTCTGCCTCGATGTGGGGGCCTCGACGGGCGGTTTCACCGACGTCCTGTTGCAGCGCGGCGCGGTGCGTGTCTATGCTCTCGACGTGGGCCGAGGGCAACTGGCCGAATCGCTTCGGCGCGATCCCCGGGTCGTGTCGATGGAGCGGACGAACGCCCGGACGATCGTGCCGACGACCCTGCCGGAGCCCGTCTCGCTGGCGGTCGTCGATGTCTCGTTCATCTCCCTCGGCCTCGTCCTCGGCCCGGTCGCCGCCGCCTTCGGGCCCGCGGGCGGTCCGATCGTCGCGCTCGTGAAGCCGCAGTTCGAGGCCGGCCGGCCCGCCGCCCGCGGGGGCGTCGTGCGTGACCCGGCAGTTCACCTCGAGGTCCTCGAGCGTGTGGCAGATCGGGCGTGGGAGCTCGGGCTGGCCGTCCGGGAGGTCGTCGCCTCGCCGCTCCTCGGACCGGACGGGAACCGCGAGTTCTTCCTCCACCTCGAGGTCGGCGCCGCCGGCCCGGGTGGCGGGCGACGCGTGCCATCGCCCGCGGACGAGGGAGAAGACCAGGCCAGGCTCGACGCCCGGTTCCGGGCGGTCGTCGAGGCAGGGAGCGTGCGGTGAGCTTGCGCCGGATCGGCTTCGCCTACAACCCGACGAACGAGGCCGCCCTGGAGGTCCGTGACCGCGCCGACGGCTGGTGCCGGATGCGCGGGCTCGATCACTGGTCGGCCGAGGCGGGGGCGTTCGAGGAGCTCGTTGCGGCCCTGGCGACGACCGACCTGCTCGTCGTCCTCGGTGGCGACGGGACGTTCCTGCGCGCCACCCGGGCCGTCGCCGAGGTCGACGTGCCGATCCTCGGGATCAACCTCGGCAAGGTCGGCTTCCTGTCGAAAGTGGAGGCGCACGAGCTCGAGGTCGTGCTCGGCCAGGTCGTTGCCGGCGAGTACCAGATCGAGGAGCGGATGGCCCTGCGCGGGACGGTCCTGCCCGGCGGGCGGGAGGGGATGGGGGAGAGCTTCGTCGCCCTCAACGACATCGTCGTCGCCCGCGGCTCGCTCGCCCGTGTCTGCCACCTCGACGTCGCGATCGGGCCCACCCACCTCGCGACGTTCGTCGCCGACGGGCTGATCGTGGCCAGCCCGACCGGCTCGACCGGCTACTCGTTCTCGGCCGGCGGCCCGATCGTCGACCCGACCAGCCGCAACCTGATCGTCACCCCGATCGCGGGCTACCTGAGCGCAATCCGGTCGGTCGTCGTCAGCCCGCGCCACACGGTCCGCTGCCGGGTCGTCGCCGCCCACGAGGCGCTCGTCAGCATCGACGGCCGGGAGGATCGCCCGCTCCGGGTCGGCGACGTCGTCACCGTCCAGGCCTTCGACCGGATGATCCGGCTCGTCGAGCTCCACGGCCGGCCGCCGTTCTGGGACCTTCTCCGCCAGAAGGTCGAGCTGCTGCCGTCGTGACCGGGCTGCGACGGACGAGCCGGTCTGGGCGTGGCTCGAGGCAGCCGGGATGAACGGGCCGCGTCCCGGGCGACTGCTCGAGCTCGCCGTCGTCGACCTCGCCCTGATCGAGCGTCTGCGCCTGGCGTTCGCGCCCGGCCTGAACGTGCTGACCGGCGAGACCGGCGCGGGCAAGAGCCTCCTGATCGACGCCCTCGGGCTCGCGCTCGGGGCACGCGCCGACACGAGCCTGGTCCGGCACGGGACGGAGGTCGCCCGGGTCGAGGCGCTCTTCGAGCGCGTCCCGGAACCGCTGATCTGCGTCCGCGAGGTGGCCGTCTCCGGGCGCTCGACGGCGCGCGTCGACGACGAGACGGTGACCGCCGCCCGCCTGGCCGAGATCGCCGGCCCGCTCGTCGAGCTGCACGGGCAGCACGATCAGCAGCGGCTGCTCGACGAGCGCCACCAGCGAGATCTGCTCGACGCCTACGGCGGACACGAGGCCGAGCGGGCGGCGATGGCCGACGCCGTCGCCCGCTGGCGCGCGAACCGCGCGGCGCTCGCCGAGCTGACGATCGAGCCGCGTGAACTCGAGCGCCGGCTGGCGCTCTACGAGCACGAGGCGGCCGAGATCGCGGCCGCTCGCCTGCGCGTCGGCGAGGCGGCCGAGATCCTCGCCCGTTTGACGGCCGCCCAGCACATCGAGGCGGTCGTACGGGGCGGCTCCGTGTTGCGCGAGGCACTCCTGGGCGAGAGCGGCGGCGGCCGGGACGCGATCGCGGTCGGCCTGCGGGCGGCGCGCGAACTCGCCCGGGTCGATCCGCGCTTCGGGCCGCTCGTCGAGCGGCTGGCCGCCGCCGAGGCCGAGGTGGAGGACGTCGCGGCCGTCGCTCGCGAGCTCGTCGCCGATCTCGACCACGATCCGGCCGCGATCGCCGCCCTCGAGGAACGCCTTTCGCTGATCTACTCGCTCGAGCGCCGCTACGGCGAGGACGAGGTCGCGGTGATCGTCCACGGCGAGCGGGCGAGCGCCGAGGCGGAGCGGCTGCGGGGCCTCGCGGCGGAGCGTGCTCGGCGGGCCGCGGAGGACGCCGCCCTGCTCGCCGAGGTCGCGGCCGCAGGAGCACGGCTCTCGGCGCGCCGCGTCGAGAGCGCGCAGCGCCTGGCCGTGGCGGTCAGCGAGGTCCTCGAACAGCTCGGGTTCCCGCCCGGCGTCTTCGAGGTGGCGCTCGGTCGGCGGCCCGCGGTACGCGACGAGCCGGCGGTCGAAGTGGACGGCGATGCGGTCGCCTTCGATGCCGGGGGCATCGACCAGCTCGTCTACCGGATCGCCCCGAACCCAGGCGAGCCGGCCCGGCCGCTGGCCCGGGTTGCCTCGGGGGGTGAGCTCTCCCGGATCGCACTTGCGATCAAAGTGGTGCTCGCGGCGGCGGACGAGACTCCGACGCTCGTCTTCGACGAGATCGACACCGGGATCGGCGGTCGGAGCGCCGAGCCGGTCGGCCGCAGCCTCTGGGCGCTCGGTCGTCGCCACCAGGTCCTGTGCGTCACGCACCTGCCGCAGATCGCGGCCTACGCGGACGCCCACTTCCAGATCACGAAGCGTGAGCGCGACGGCCGGACGATCACCGAGGTTCGCAGCCTCGAGCGCGAGGAGCGGATCCTCGAGCTCGCCCAGATGCTCGGCGGGCCGGGCGGTGGTCGCGCCGCGGTCGCGGGCGCTCTCGAGCTCCTCGAACGGGCGGAGGCGCGGCGGGCCGAGCTCGCCGCCGAGGCATGAGCCGCTCGGGAGCGCTCCCCGCGCCCGACGCCGCGCCACCGGCGCTCCCGGTGGACCCGGACCGCGCCCGGCTCGGGCGGGCGATCGAGGACTACCTTGCCTATCTGCGCGTCGAGCGGGGTCTCGCGCCCGCCACGATCGCAGCGTATCGCGGCGATCTGCGGGACTTTGCCGCCGAGGCGGGCCGGGGCTGGGACAGCTCGCCCGAGCTGGCCCAGCGCTACCTGGAGGTCCGCTCGCGCCGGGGGCCGGCCGTCCGGGGCGCACCGCGCAGCGCGCCGCTGCGCCCGACGAGCCTGCGTCGCCGGGCGGCAGCGATCCGGGGCTTCTACCGCTTTGCGTTCGGCGAAGGACTGATCGCGGTCGACGTGGCCAGCCACCTCGACCTGCCCCGCCAGCCGCGGCTCCTGCCCGAGACGCTGAGCGTCGAGGAGGTCGAGCGACTGCTCGAGGCGGCAGGCGGCGGCGCCGGGCCGCTGACGCCGCGCCAGATCCGCGACCGGGCGCTCGTCGAGCTGCTCTACGCCGCCGGGCTCCGGGTCAGCGAGGCGCTCCATCTCGACCGCGAGGACCTCTCGCTCGACGGCGGGTTCGTCCGGGTGATCGGCAAGGGTGACCGGGAGCGGCTCGTCCCGGTCGGCGAGATCGCGCTCGGCTGGCTGGAGCGCTACCTCGTCGAGGTGCGACCCGCCTGGCTCGCGATCGCGCACGTTGCGCCGGCCCGTGGCGGGCCCCTCTTCCTGACCGAGCGCGGTCGGCGGTACGCGCGCCAGCAGGCATGGGCCGCCGTGCGACGGGCGGCGGCGGCGGCCGGCCTGCGTGTCCAGGTGAGCCCCCACGCGCTTCGCCATTCGTTCGCGACGCATCTGCTCGAGGGGGGCGCCGACCTGCGGATCGTCCAGGAGCTGCTCGGACATGCGAGCATCAGCACGACACAGCTCTACACCCACCTCACCGGCGAGCGGATCAAGGAGGTCTACGCCCGGGCGCATCCACGGGCCTAGGCCGAAGGGAGGATCGCGAGATGGCCTACGTCGATTCGCTCCTGGCGACCGGCGAGCAGATCGTCCGGCGCGAGCGACAGCACTGGTTCGTCCTCGTCAGCCACGCCCGCTGGGGGATTCTCGGGATCCT
>JAJYXX010000286.1 GCA_021801545.1 Chloroflexota bacterium
GCGACCGAGACATCCAGCTACTACATCTACATCCGGGGCCTGCGCGACTTCCAGATCGGATACGCGGCCTCGCTGTCGATCACGTACCTGGTGATCATGATCGTCTCGCTGACGTTCGTCGCACGAGGCTTGAACCGCGCCCTGGCCAGGAGGAGAGCGTGATGTCCAGGCTCTACCTGCTCTTGAAGTACACGGCCATCCTGCTCTGGTCGAGCTTCGTCGTGGCGCCGTTCCTGTGGGCGTTGACCACGAGCTTCAAGACAGTCAACGGGGTCACCAGCGGACCGACCTACCTGCCCTGGCTGCAATACACGCCCTCGCTCAGCGGTTGGACGGGTCTGTTCGGCGGCACCGGCGGCATCGACATCGTTCAGCCGTACCTGAACAGCATCGTCGTCACGCTTGGCGCAAGCGCGATCAGCATCGTGCTCGGCACCCTGGCGGCCTACGGGCTGTCGCGATTCACTTATCAGCTCGGGTTCGCGAAGAACACCGACATCATCTTCTTCTTCGTCTCGCAGCGGATCATGCCGCCGATCGTCCTGGCGATCCCGTTCTTCCTGATGCTGCGGTTCCTCGGCCTCCTGGACACGGCGCTCGGGCTGATCATCGTCTACATCGCGCTGCTGCTGCCGATCGCGGTCTGGGTCATGGTCGACTTCTTTAACAACGTGCCTCGGCAGCTCGATGAGATGGCGATGCTCGACGGGTGCACGCCGCTGCAGGCGTTCGCCTCGGTCGTCCTGCCCAACTCCCTGCCGGGGATCATCGTCGCCGGCCTGTTCTGCATCATCTTCGGCTGGAACGACTTCTTCTTCGCGTTCACGCTGACCTTCACCCAGACGCAGCTCCTGCCGGTCGCGATCGTCGCGTTGAATTCCTCGGTCACGCCGTGGTGGACGCTGTCAGCCTCGGCGCTCATCTCCGTCACGCCGCTGGTCGTCATCGCCGTGCTCGTGGAGAGGTACCTGTCGCGCGGCCACCTGGCCGGTGCGATCCGATGACGGGACGGACATGGCGCTGATCGCCGAGCACCTGACGCTCGAGGTTGACCACGTCCGACATCTCGACGACGTGAGCTTCACCCTCGAGCGTGGGCGGCTGCACACGCTGATCGGCCGCACGCTGGCTGGCAAGACGACCCTTCTGCGAACGATCGCCGGCCTGCAGCGGATCGACCGAGGAACGCTCGATCTTGATGGTCAGTCGTTCCTCGCCCGGCCTGTCTGGAAACGGGACGTGGCCATGGTCTACGAGCAGTTCATCAACTACCCTCATCTGAGCGTGCTCGACAATGTCGCCTTCCCGTTGCGCCGACGGGGCCTGTCGGTTGACGTGGCCAGGGAGCGGGCGCGCGCCGTTCTGGAGCGGGTCAGCCTCAGGGGTTTCGAGGAGCGGCGTCCCTCGCAACTCTCGGGCGGCCAGCAGCAACGGGTTGCTCTGGCAAGGGCGCTGGCCCGCGGCGCCGACGTGCTGCTGCTTGACGAACCGCTTGCCAACCTCGACTACAAACTGCGCGAGCAGATGCGCGAGGAGCTCCGGGGTCTCTTCTCGGATCAGGGTGGCTCGATCGTCCTGTACACCACCACGGAGCCTGCCGAGGCGATGATGCTCGGTGACGTCGTCCTCGTCATGCACGAAGGTCGCCTGCTGCAGATGGGCCCACCGGACGAGGTCTTCGACCGGCCGGCCACCACTGCCGTCGCCACCGTCGTCAACGATCCGCCGATGAACATCGTCGATGGGGCGATCGAAGACGGACTGATCCGCCTGGGTGGCGGGCGGTCCCTGCCACTGGCGACACACATGCGCGGGCTTCCCTCGGGCAGCTATCGCTTCGGCTTGCGGGCGATCGAACTCGAGCTCGGCTCGGCAGATGACATCTCCGGCGCGGTCACCTTCTCGGAGGTTTCCGGATCGGAGACGTTCATCCACGTCGACACCGGCTTCGGCCCGCTGGTCCTCCAGATCGAGGGCGTCCACAGCTTCGCGCTCAACGCCGCAGTGCCGGTGGCGATTGATCAGGAGAAGCTTTTCGTCTTCGGCCCCGATGACCAGCTCGTTGCGGCACCCTGACACATCCACCCTGGAGACCGGAAGACGATGGCGCAGATCATACTGAGCGGGGTCGGCCACACCTACACCGGGGCGGCCCATGAGGAGGCGTGGGCGCTCAATCCGCTGGACCTGGTATGGGAGGACGGTCGTACCTACGCCCTGCTCGGACCTTCCGGGTGCGGCAAGACGACGATGCTGAACATCATCTCGGGGCTCGTGAAGCCGACCCGGGGACGGGTCCTCTTCGACGCCCGCGACGTGACCGACATCCCGACCACGAAGCGCAACATCGCGCAGGTATTTCAGTTCCCGGTGATCTACGGCGCGATGTCGGTGTACGAGAACCTTGCCTTCCCGCTGGTCTGCCGGAAGTGGCCCCGGGAGCGCATCGCAGAGAAGGTCGCCGAGGTCGCCGAGGTGCTCGACCTGGAGCGCGAACTGCGCAGGCCCGCACGGACCCTGACGGCCGCCGAGAAACAGTTGATATCGCTCGGTCGGGGCCTGGTCCGCGAGGATGTCGCGGCGCTACTGATGGACGAGCCGCTCACGGTCATCGATCCGCAGTTCAAGTTCCTCCTCCGCCGGAAACTCAGGGAGATCACCGAGCGGTTCCGCCTCACCGTCGTCTACGTCACCCACGATCAGAACGAGGCGATGACGTTCGCGAACGAGGTCGTGGTGATGAGCGAGGGCCAGGTCGTCCAGCGGGGCTCGCCGGAGGAACTGTTCGAGTATCCGCGCACCACGTACGTCGGCTACTTCATCGGATCTCCGGCGATGAACCTGTTCCCGGTCAGCACAGATGGCGGCGCGCTCGTGTTCGGGGGCACCAGGCTCCGGTCGAACTACGATGCCGCAGCGCTTCCGCCGGGGCAGCTGCAGGTTGGCGTGCGCCCGGAGTATCTGGAGCTGGCGTTCGAGCCCGGGGAGAACACCCTGGCCGCGAGGATCACCGGCATCCTGGATCAGGGGAGCGTCCGCGTGGTGGCCCTGCTGGTCGCCGGCGAGCCGGCCAAGCTGAGCATCCCGCGCGGCCGCCGGGTGCCCTCGGGTGACGTGCTGGTTCGATTGCCCGCGGACAAGATCCGCGTCTACGTCGACGGTGATCTCGCGACGGCGGGGCGGTGACCACGGCGATGGGGCCGCGGGGCGGGATTCGCCCTGCTGTCGGCCGCTTTGCTAGAATCTCGGCCCGTGGCGGAGTAGCTCAGTGGTAGAGCAGGGGACTCATAAGCCCTTGGTCGGTGGTTCGAATCCGCCCTCCGCTACCAGTCACCCGTTCGAGGGCGCCTGACGGCCGGCCTGGCGGTAACGAGGCCGGCGCACCTGGTGCAGGTGATCGCGGGGCCGTCACGAGGCCATCGGTCGGCCGGACGCTATACTCGACGCACGAGTCGGTGCGTGGCATCGGCGCGTCTGAGCCGGAGGCCCCTCTTGAACGCAAAGTTCCTGCGCAACGGTGTCGTGATGCTCATCCTCGTGATGGGCACCGTCGCGCTCCTCTACGCCTGGCTGATCCAGACCCCGAACCAGCCGACGGTCGGCTACTCGGAGTTCCTCAACGACGTCCAGTCGGGCAAGGTGACCGCGGTCGTCCAGCAGGACCAGACGCTGAGTGTGACGCTCAAGGACGGCAAGACCTACGCGACCGTCGTACCGAGCGTGCTGACGAACGTCTACAGCGACATGCAGACGGCTGCGAAGACCGGCGGGATCTCTCTTGGAGCCAACGTCTACAAGGCGGAGAAGCCGCCCGACACGTCCTGGCTCGGCCTGATCCTGACCGGGTTGCTGCCGATCATCCTGATCGGGGGCTTCATCTTCTTCATGATGCGCCAGGCCCAGGGGACGAACAACCAGGCCCTCAGCTTCGGCAAGAGCCGGGCCCGGATGTTCCTCGGCAACAAGACGGTCGTCACGTTCGCCGACGTCGCCGGCGTGGACGAGGCGAAGACCGAGCTTCAGGAGGTCGTCGAGTTCCTGAAGTACCCCGAGAAGTTCAACTCGCTCGGGGCGCGGATCCCGCGCGGCGTCCTGCTCGTCGGCCCTCCGGGTACCGGCAAGACGCTGATGGCGCGGGCGGTCGCCGGCGAGGCCGGCGTGCCGTTCTTCAGCATCTCCGGCTCCGAGTTCGTCGAGATGTTCGTCGGGGTCGGGGCGTCGCGGGTCCGCGATCTCTTCGACCAGGCGAAGCGAAACAGCCCGTGCATCGTCTTCGTGGACGAGATCGACGCGGTCGGGCGCCAGCGCGGCGCCGGTCTCGGCGGCTCGCACGACGAGCGCGAGCAGACCCTCAACCAGATCCTCGTCGAGATGGACGGCTTCGACACAAACACGAACGTCATCGTCGTCGCGGCGACGAACCGCCCGGACGTCCTCGATCCTGCCCTCCTGCGGCCCGGTCGCTTCGATCGCCAGGTGATCCTCGACCGGCCCGACATGAAGGGCCGGGTGGCGATCCTCAAGGTCCACACGAAGGGCAAGCCGCTCGACAAGTCGGTCGACATCGAGAACATCGCTCGCCAGTCGCCCGGCTTCTCGGGCGCCGACCTGGCCAACCTCGTGAACGAGGCGGCGATCCTGGCCGCGCGCCGGAACAAGAAGATGATCGGCATGCCCGAGTTCCAGGAGGCGCTCGAGCGGATCGTCGCCGGCCCGGAGCGCAAGAGCCGGATCATCTCCGACCAGGAGAAAGTGATCATCGCCTACCACGAGGGCGGCCACGCGATCATTCAGCGCGTCCTGCCCAAGTGCGACCCGGTCCAGAAGGTGACGATCATCAGCCGCGGCATGGCCCTCGGTTACACGATGGCCCTGCCAACCGAGGACCGCTACCTCCAGAGTAAATCGGAGTTCGAGGACAAGATTGCCGGCCTGCTCGGCGGCAATGCGGCCGAGAAGCTGATCTTCGGCGACACGACGACCGGCGCCTCGAACGACATCGAGAAGGCGACGATGCTCGCCCGGCGGATGGTCACCGAGTTCGGGATGAGCGAGAAGCTCGGCCCGCTCTCGTTCGGGAAGCGCGACGAGCTCGTCTTCCTGGGCCGCGAAATCGGCGAGCAGCGGAACTACTCGGACGATGTGGCGCGCCAGATCGACGAGGAGGTCCGGGCAATCATCGACCGCAACTACGCGCGGGCGATGGAGGTCCTCGTCGCGCACAAGGATCGTCTGACGGCCCTCGCCGAGAAGCTCGTGGCCGAGGAGACGGTGGACGCCGACGAGTTCGAGCAGCTCTTCTCCGACCTGCCGCCCAAGGAGGACAAGCACGCGGGTTCACCGCTCGCCGCCGCGACCACCCCTCCTGCCGGGCCGGCGAGTGCCGGCGCCGGCGTGAACCCTCCCGCCCCGAGCCCGAAGCCGCGTCCCAGCCCCGCCTGATCGGCGCCGGACCCGGTCCCGCGCCCCGCCTCGGAGGTTGACGATGCCTGCCGGTCCCGCCCCTGCCTTCGAGCAGTACCTCGAGCTGAACAGGGAACGCCGTCTCGAGTCGTACAAGGCGTTGCTGCGGATCCCGAGCGTCTCGGCGCTGCCGGAACACGCCTCCGACTGCCGGGCCGCCGCCGAGGCGATCGCGGCCGACCTGCGGGCGATCGGGATCGAGCACGTCGAGGTCGCCGAGACGGGCGGCCACCCGGTCGTCTACGGCGACTGGCTCCACGCGCCGGGCGCTCCGACGGTCATCGTCTACGGCCACTACGACGTCCAGCCGGTGGACCCGCTCGAGCTCTGGGAGTCGCCGCCCTTCGAGCCGATCGTCGTCGGCGACCGGCTGCAGGCCCGAGGTGCCGCCGATGACAAGGGCCAGGTCCATCTCCATCTCCGGGCGACCGAGGCGCTCCTCGCCACGTCGGGCGGCCTGCCGGTCAACGTGAAGTTCGTGGTCGAGGGCGAGGAGGAGAGCGGCTCGGTCAACCTCGACCGCTGGCTCGAGGCGAACCGCGAGCGCCTGGCGGCGGATCTCGTCGTCATCTCCGACACCGGCTTCTTCGACGGCAACCGTCCGGCGATCACGATCGGGCTGCGCGGGCTGGCGGCCGTCCAGGTGAACGTCTACGGCAGCACGATCGACCTCCATTCGGGCTCTTACGGAGGGACCGTCCAGAACCCGGCGAACGCCCTGTGCGCGATCGTCGCCCGCCTGAAGGGACCTGACGGTCGGATCCTCGTGCCCGGCTTCTACGACGACGTGCTCCCGCTGACGGAGGCGGATCGGGCGGCGTTCGCGGCCCTGCCGTTCGACGAGGAGGCGTTCCGCGGGTCGATCGGCGTGCCGGCCCTCGTCGGCGAGGCGGGCTACACGACCCTCGAGCGGCGGGGTGCCCGGCCGACGCTCGACGTGAACGGGGTCTGGGGCGGCTTCCAGGGCGAGGGGAGCAAGACGATCATCCCCGCCCACGCCCATGCCAAGATCACCTGCCGGCTCGTCCCCGCCCAGGATCCGGACCGGATCACCGAGCTGCTCGTCTCGTACATCAGCGAGATCGCCCCGCCCGGCGTCCGGGTCGAGATCGTGCCGCAGCATGGCGGGCGGCCGAGCCTGACCCCGATCGATCACCCGGCCACGAAGGCGGCGGCCCGGGCGATCGAGGCGACGTTCGGGGTCGCGCCGCTCTACATCCGCGAAGGCGGCTCGATCCCGGTCTGTGCCAGCTTCGAGTCGATCCTCGGCCTGCCGGTCGTCCTGCTCGGGTTCACCCCGCCCGATGATCACGCCCATGCCCCGAACGAGTCGATGGACCTGCGCAACTACGAGACGGGGATCCGGACCGTCGCCCATCTCTGGTACGAGCTGGCCGACCTGCCCCGCTGATCGTCCCGGGGAGGCTGGTCCCAATGGGGAGCGGCGGACCCGATGGTCGCCGATGCTACCATGATCCGACGATCATTGCCGGGAGGAGATGAGTCTGTGGGCACTGAGGCCGCCGATACGACCGCCACGCCGACGCCGAAGGCGTCGTGGCGACTGGACACTGACAACGGCAGCATGGCGCCGCGCTCGGCGCTCGACGTGCTCGTCGACCTGAACGATAAGGTGACGAGCGGCCGGATCGGGGAATACCAACCGGTGCCGCTCGGCTTCACGCCGTTCGACAAGACGATCGGCAACGGCCTGCGGGCCGGCGAGCTGCTCCTGATCGGCGGTGCGCAGGGGACGGGCAAGACGACGATGGCGCTCCAGATGGCGCGTAACGTCGCCTCCGGGGGGCAGGCGAACGTCCTCTTCCTGTGCTTCGAGCACGACGAGCAGTACCTCCTCAACCGCCTCGTGGCGATGGAGTCGGCGCTCGCCCACCTGCCCCACCGGACCGGCGCGATCAAGATCCAGGACGTCCGGCGCGAGATCCTCGGCACCTGGATGGCCGACGGGAGCGGAGCCTCGCAGCTGGCGGACAACCCGCGCCTCCGGCCGAGCCTCGATCGGATCGCGCGCTACGG
>JAJYXX010000067.1 GCA_021801545.1 Chloroflexota bacterium
ATCGAGCGGTAGTAGGCGGTCAGCTCGGTCACGTAGGCCGGCCGGCAGGCGGGATCGCCGATCGAGTTGAGCAGGACGTCGACGTCGCCCAGCCCGGCGTCGCGGTAGAAGCGCAGGCCGAGCTCGACGAGTTCGGCGTCGACGGCCGGCCCCGGATCGCCGATCGCCTCGACGTCCCACTGCCAGAACTGGCGGTAGCGCCCGGCCTGGGGACGATCGTAGCGGAACATCGGCCCGGTGAGGGTCAGCTTCACCGGCTGGGGCCACGTCTGCATCCCGTGCTGGACGAACGCCCGGACGATCCCGGCCGTCGCCTCCGGCCGGAGCGCCCACGTCTCGCGGTCCTCCGCCCGCGGCGCGAGCCGGAACAGTTCC
This sequence comes from Chloroflexota bacterium, assembly GCA_021801545.1. Taxonomy (GTDB): domain Bacteria; phylum Chloroflexota; class Limnocylindria; order Limnocylindrales; family CSP1-4; genus JAKAHU01. Next base: position 376 of record JAJYXX010000067.1, read on the forward strand.
TTCTCGACGATGTCGGTCGTCTCCCCCACCCCGCGCTCGAAGACGTCGCTCCGTTCGAAGAGCGGGGTCTCGATCTCACGGTAGCCGTAGCGTGCCGCGAGATCGGCGGCGAGCCGTTCGAGGCGCGCCCAGCCGGGGCGTTCGGGGGGCAGGAGGTCACGGGTGCCCCGCGGGGCGCGGAAAGACGGCATGACCGGAAGTCTAGCGACTAGCCGGGCTCACCTGCCGCTCCCGACTCAGCTGAGGTCGCGCTGGACAGTCAGGACGTCCTTGAGCTGCTCGATCCGGCCCATCACCCGCGCCAGCTGTGAGACCGAGGCGACCTGGAGGGTCGCTGTCACCGTCGTCGTGTGGTCGGCCGAGACGCGGACCTGCGCGGCGAGGATGTTCACCTTGTTCTCGGCCACGACCTGGGTGATGTCGCTCAGCAGACCGGTCCGGTCGTACGCCTCGACGCGGATCGCGATCGGATACGTCTGGGCCGGGGCGGCCTCCCACTCGACCTCGATGAACCGCGAGACCTCGCGCTCGTTGAGCACCGTCGGGCACGAGCGCAGGTGCACGGTGACCCCCTTGCCCCGGGTGATGAAGCCAACGATCGGGTCGCCCGGGATCGGGTGGCAGCACTTGGCGAAGCGGACGAGCAGATCGCCGACCCCCTTGACCCGGATGCCCCCGGTCCGGGCGCCGGTCGCGGGCGGCGCGACGGCGGGCAGGGCAAGCTCGGAGTCGTCGACGACCCCGAGCCGGGTGACGACCTGCTGGGCGCCGAGCGCCCCGTAGCCGATCGCGGCATAGAAGTCGTCGACCGTCTCGTGGTTGTAGCTCTTCGCGATCTCGGCGATCCGCTCGAGCCCGACCGCCTGGATCGAGGTACGGGCGAGACGGCGCAGCTCGCGCTCGAGCGACTCGCGACCGTGGGCGATGTTCTCGTCGCGATCCTTGCGCTTGAACCACTGGCGGATCTTCTCTCGGGCATGGCTCGTGCGGACCAGGTTCAGCCAGTCCCGGGACGGGCCGTGCTCGCCCTTCGTGGTCACGATCTCCACGATGTCGCCGTTCTTCAGACGGTAGTCGAGCGGCACGAGCCGATTGTTCACCTTCGCCCCGATGCAGCGGTGGCCGACATCGGTGTGGATGCGGTAGGCGAAATCGAGCGGCGTCGCGCCGGCCGGGAGGTCCTTGACGTCGCCCTTCGGGGTGAAGACGAAGACCTGGTCCTGGAAGATGTCGAGCTTGATCCCCTCGACGAACTCGGTCGCGTCGGAGACCTCGCGCTGCCAGTCCATCAGCTGGCGCAGCCAGGCGAGCTTGGCGTCGTAGTCGCGGTCCGACTTCGAGCCTTCCTTGTAGCGCCAGTGGGCGGCGATCCCGACCTCCGAGACCTGGTGCATCGCGTGGGTCCGGATCTGGATCTCGAGCGGCTTGCCGTCGAGCGCGATCACCGCGGTGTGGAGGCTCTGGTAGAGGTTGTTCTTGGGGACCGCGATGTAGTCATCGAACTGGCCCGGGATCGGCCGCCAGAGCGAATGGACGACACCGAGCGCCGCGTAGCAGTCGCGAACCTCGTTGACGAGGATCCTGATCGCGTAGACGTCGTAGATCTCGCCGAACTCGGCGCCCTTCCGCTGCATCTTCTTCCAGATGCTGTAGAGGTGCTTCGGGCGACCGGAGAGCTCGGCCTCGATCCCCTGGCGCTCGAGCTCCGGGCGGAGGATCTCGATCGCCCGTTCGATGTACGACTCGCGCCCGGCACGCCGTGTGTCGAGCAGGCGGGCGAGCTCGCGGAACCGCTCGGGCTCGAGCGCCTTGAAGGCGAGATCCTCGAGCTCCCACTTCATCTGCCAGATACCGAGCCGCTCCGCCAGCGGCGCGTAGATCTCCATCGTCTGGCGGGCGATCCGCTGCTGCTTGTCGAGCGGCAGGGCCGAGAGCGTGCGCATGTTGTGGAGCCGGTCGGCGAGCTTGATGAGGACGACCCGGATGTCCTCAGCCATCCCCAGGAACATCTTCCGGATGTTCTCGGCCTGTTGCTGCTCGTGGCTGTGGGTGCTGAACTTCGAGAGTTTCGTCACCCCGTCGACGAGCTGGGCGATCTCGGCCCCGAACCGCTCCTCGATGTCCGCCAGGTGGTACTCGGTGTCCTCGGGGACATCGTGAAGGAGCGCAGCGGCGACCGCGACCGGATCGATCCCGAGCTCGGCCAGGATCCGCGCCGAGGCGATCGGGTGTGTGACGTACAGCTCGCCCGAGGCTCGCTTCTGATCGGCGTGCGCCTCGACCGCGAGATCGAACGCGCGCTCGATGACGCTCAGGTCCGCGGACGGATGGTGGGCGCGGACCTCGACGAGCAGCTGCCGGCGGAGCGACTCGAGCGACGCCCCCTCGCGAGAGGGCCCGGGTCGGCTGAGCGCACGTCGCTGCCCGCGGCGTGAGATCTTCAGATCGGTACCTGGCTGCGGAATCGGCATCGCTCCGCAAGGATACCAGCGCGTCCGTGCACCTCCGCGAACACGCCGAGGCGGATGGCGCCCCGCGCCGGGTCAGCGGTAGCCGAGCCCGGCGAGCGCCTCGAGGGCAGCGGCGCGCTCGTCCCAGGGCCGCTCCTCGGTGCCGTAGATGATCGAGCGCTCGTGGCCCTTGCCCGCGAGCAGGACGACGTCGCCAGGGCGAGCCTGCCCGAACGCCGCGGCGATCGCGGCGCGCCGGTCCGGGATCAGCAGGAGATCGCGTCCGCGTCGGCGCCCGGCGGCCTCCGCCCCCTGCGCAATCTCCTCGAGGATCGCCATCGGCTTCTCGCCACGCGGGTCCTCGTCGGCCAGGACGACGAGCCGGCAGCGCTCGCCGGCGATCCGGCCCATCATCGGGCGTTTCGCCCGATCTCGCTCCCCCGCCGAGCCGAAGACCGCGATCAGCCCGCCACCCCGAGCCGCCGCGACGGGGCCAAGGATGCCGAGCACCTTGTCGAGGGCGGCCGGACTGTGGGCGTAGTCGATGACGAGCCCGAACGGCTGGCCGACGTCGACCCGCTCCATCCGCCCGGGAACCGCGACGACCGACTCGAGCCCGGCCCGGACCGCCCCCGGATCGAGCTCGAGCGCCTGGCCGAGGGCGACGACGGCCAGGGCGTTGTGGACGTTGAACCGCCCGGCGAGGCGCAGCTCGAGCCGGCCCCGCCAGCTCGGGGCGACGACGTCGATCCCGAGTCTGCGCAGCCCCTCCGCGACTCGCACGGCGCGAACGTCGCTGCCGTCCGACGTTCCGTAGCTGACGAGCCGTGCGCCGACCTCCCGGGTGACGCGCTCGAAGAGCGCAGCCGCGGGGTCGTCGTGGTTGACGATCCCCGCCCGCGGCCACGGCTTCCCGGGTCCCCGCTCGGCGAGCCGCTCGAAGAGGGAGAGCTTGGCCGCCCGGTACGCCTCGAACGTGTGGTGCAGCTCGAGGTGTTCGTGGCTGAGGTTGGTGAGGATCGCGACGTCATAGGCGATCTCGTCGACCCGGTGGAGCGCCAGCCCGTGCGAGGTCGTCTCCACGAGCGCCAGCCGGTCGCCGGCGGCGACCATCGCCCGGAGGATCGCCTGGAGCTCCGGGGCCTGGGGCGTCGTCACGTGCTCCGGGTTCGCCTCGCGCCGCCGGCCGATCTTCGTCTCGACCGTCCCGACCAGCCCGGCCGGGACGCCGGCTGCCTCGAGCGCCGCGACGGCCAGGAACGACGTCGTCGTCTTGCCGTCGGTGCCGGTGATCCCGACGACGCCGAGCTCGTGGCTCGGGTCGTCGTACCACCAGCCGGCGGACGTCGCGAGCGCCCGCCGGCTGTCGGTCACGATCAGCTCGTCGAGCCCGGAGGCGTCCACCGGACGCTCGACGATCACGACGCGGACGCCCGCGCCGGCCGCCGCGGGGAGGAAGTCGTGGCCGTCGGCGTGCTCACCCGCGATCGCCACGAACAGGCCTCCGGGCACGACCCGTCGCGAGTCGTAGGTGATACCCGCGATCGCCACCCCACCGAGCGCCGCCGGATCGGCCGCCGCACCACCCAGCCGCGCGCCGATCAGCAACCCGTTCGCGCCGAGGCGCTCGATCAGCCCGCCGAGACGCCGCGGCCCGGTCGGCTCGGCGGCCCGGATCAGCTCGGCGATCATCCGCCGGCCCCGCCGTCCACGCCCTCGCCGCCGAACGCCGCGGCGTCGACTGCCCCGCGCAGGCCGTGCCGACGCCGGGCGACCCGAACCCGGAGCGCCTGGCCCGCCTCGTAGACGCTTCGTCCGAGCAGATTGAGGACAAGATCCCAGGCCCCGACGTAGCGGATCTCGCGGCCGCCGAAGCCGCTCTTGAAGTGGGCGATCCCCGGATGCGCAAGCCCCCACAGGTCGTAGCTCGTCGCAGCCTGCTCGCGCGAGCTCCGGATCGCCTCCCACTTCAGGAGGTAGTTCGCCCGGCTCTCCGCGCCGGCCGCCGTCATCCCCCCGTACGGCTCGACGACCCGCGGCCCGCAGCGGACGAGGAAGAGCGTCGCCTGGGGAAACCCGTCGGCGTCCTCGGCGAAGAGGAGGCGGGCACCGCCGGCGGGGCGGAACGCGGCCCAGACGTCGCGGTACGCCTGCTCGGTCCGGATCAGGAAGCCGGCCCGGGTCGCGGTCTCACGGTAGATCCGGTAGAAGTCGGCGATCCGGTCGCCCTCTGCCTCGACGATCCTGATCCCCGCGCTCCTCGCCCGGTTGACGTACTGGCGCCATTTCTTGCGCAGATCCGCCCAGAGTGCCGACTCGTCCGCCCGGAGATCGATCACCCGTGTCGTCGTCGGCTGGACCGCCGGCGCCTCGCGCCAGCCAGCCCGCCGGAGCGCCGCGCGCAGCTCCCCGCCCGGATCGAGGAGGCCGTCGCGCTCGATCTCGGGGTCGATCCGCAGCGTCGCGATCCACCCCTCCTCCGCGAGGCGACGCCGGGCTGCCTCCGTGAAGGACTCAGCCGTCGCCGCCGTCCAGCGGCTCGCCACCGGACCGCGCGGCGCGTAGGCGAAACCCCACGGCAGCAGCCGCGGCCGACGGACGAGGATCTGCGCCCCGACGAGCCCGCCGGGCGATCCCGCCGTCACGCGCACGGCTCGCCAGCCGTTCACGGCCTTCACCCGTGCCCAGGGCGTCGTCTGCAGGTACGAACCCGGCTCCGAACGGGCGACGAAGTCGTCCCAGGTCGCGTCGTCGAGGGAAACGGTCACCGGCCCGCCGGGCTCCCGTCGCGCCGCGCTCGCGGATGCGCCTCGAGATACACCGTCCGCAGCCGGGTCGGCGAGACGTGGGTGTACACCTGCGTCGTCGCCAGGCTCTCATGGCCGAGCAGCTCCTGGACGACGCGCAGGTCCGCCCCACCGTCGAGCAGGTGGGTGGCGAAGCTGTGGCGGAGCGTGTGCGGCGAGACGCCGACCGGCAGGCCCGCGATCCGACGGAGCCGCTCGAGCCGATAGCGCAGGCCGCGCACCCCGAGCGGATCGCCAAGATGGTTCAGGAAGATCTCCGCCGGCTCGGGCCCGGCCTGCCGGCCGGCTCCCCGCTCGAGCAGGACCGGGCGGCCATCCTCGAGGTAGGCCCGGAGCGCCAGCCGCGCCGGGCGCCCGAGCAGCCCGATCCGCTCCTTGCGTCCCTTGCCCACGACGCGCAGCTCGCCGCGCCGCAGATCGAGCGTGTTGACCGCCGCCCCGGCGAGCTCGCTGACCCGCAACCCCGCCGCGTATGCAGTCTCCACGAGCGCCCGGTCGCGGAGGGCGAGCGCGACCCCCAGTCCACCGTCGTCGGCCGGCGCCGAGGCGAGGTCCGCATCGGCGACCGCGAGCAGCCGCTCCACCTCGGCGATTTCGAGCACCCGCGGCAACCGTCGCGGCAGGCGCGGGGTGGCGATCGAACCCCACGGATCGCCCGCGCTCAGCCCCGCCCGGGCCGCGAACCGATGGAACGAGCGGATCGCCGCCAGGCGCTGGGCGACCGAGCTGCGCGCATGGCCGAGACCGAGCTGGCCCAGGTAGGCGCGCAGGTCACTCCGGGCGGGCGACCGCCAGTCGACGCCGCGGGCAGACAGCCAGTCCAGGTACGCCCCCACGGCCGTCGCGTACGAGCGCTGCGTGTTCGCCGGTGCGTCGCGGGCGGCCAGGCTGTGCAGAAACCGCTCGAGGGCGGGATCGTTGCTCACTCGTCCGGCGCGCTCCCAGTCCTGCCCCGTCGCCCGGTCGGCGCTGCTGCCGGCGGGCGAGCGCGCACGCGCCGGGCGGAGCGGCCACCCGCTCGCGACGTGCCGTCCCCGCCGGAGCGGTGCCGACCACGTCCGGGCCGGGCGAGGGCGGCCGGTTCCGGCGGACCACCGGTCAGCACCCGGCCGACGAGTTCCTCGCCCTCCGGCAGAACGATCGCCGCCCCACAGCGCAGGCAGATCCCACTCTCACCCTTGCCGGCGACGGGCCCCTGGTCGGCATCGTGGATCGCCCCAAGCGGCCCGAAGTTCGTCGTGTAGTCACAGGCGGGGTACGCCGAACAGCCCCAGAAGACGTTCCCGGTCCGCCTTGCCCGACGCGCGACGAGGTGGCCCGTGCCGCACGCCGGGCAGGTGACCTGGAACGGGAGCTGCGGGGGCGGGGGCGGGCCGTCCTTCCTGATGTAGTCGCACTCGGGGTAGCGCGAGCAGCCGACGAACACCCCAAACCGGCCCCGCTTCGCGGTCAGCTTCCCCTCGCCGCACCGGGGGCAGGGCTTGCCCTCGCCGGGCAACGGCGGCCCCTCCTCGCCGGGCAACGGGCGCGACTCCCTGTGTTCGGGATAGAGCGAGCAGGCGAGGAAGCGACCGTTCCGCCCGAGACGGACGACCATCGGATGGCCGAGTGAACAGGCCTCCTCGGAGGGCTCGGTCGTGAAGTCCCGTCGGCGCAGCTCGCGCCGCTTCTCCTCGACGCGCTCGCGCAGCGGTCCGTAGAACTCGCGCAGCAACGGCACCCACTCCCGCTCGCCGCGGGCAACCTCGTCGAGCTCCTCCTCCATCCGAGCCGTGAAGGCGACGTCGACGTAGTCGCCGAAGTGCTCGACGAGCAGGTCCGTGACGATCTCGCCGATCAGCTCCGGCCGGAGCCGGCGATCCT
>JAJYXX010000148.1 GCA_021801545.1 Chloroflexota bacterium
ACCGAGAGCCCGCAGATCGCGAACGGGAAGCTCCAGAACCGCTCGAGTGGCAGGCCGAGCAGGGTGAGGAGCGCCACCTTGAAGACGCCGTCGTGACCGACGAGCAGGATCCACGGGGTATCCGGCGCCGAAGGCGGCGGGAAGCCGGTCACGTTCGTTGCGCTCCGCCGGGCCGGTGGTTCAGCCGCCAGCCCCGCGAGGAGCCGGGCGAGGGCGGCGCGCACACGGACCGCGACTTCGAGGACCTGCTCGCCGCCCGGGGCGTTCACCTCGAGCGGTGTGCGTCGCCAGCCCGCGAGGATCTCCGCGTATCGGTCGGCGACCTCCTCCCGCCGGAGGCCCTCCCATTCGCCCTGGCCGATCTCGATGAACCCGCGGTCGGCACGGAGCGGCGCCGCCGCGATCCCGTGAACGGCCCGGATCGCGCTCGCGACCCGCTCGGCCGCCTGAGTGGTGCGCGCGAGCGGGGAGTGGACGATCTCGAGCGGCGGCCCGGCCGGGATCGGCAGGATCGGTGGTCGCTCGGGCGTGGCGAGTCGGCGCGCCGCCGCGTCGGCCTGCCGTTCGCCCAGGGGCGAGAGCGGTGTGTCCAGCCGGCCCTGGAAGCGGCCCTCGGCGATGAAGACCGACTCACCGTGGCGGAGGAAGACGACGGTGGCGTCGAGGTCGTGCGGGATCAGCACGTTGGGATCGCGCCTCGCGGACGACCGACGCCCGCTCAGCGCTCGCCTCCGAGCCGGATCACCCACAGGTCGAGCACCGCCTCATGGGCCCGGATCGCGGCCGCCACCTCGTCGGGCACCTCGTCGTCGAGGGCCAGGATCATCAGGGCGTCGGCCCGGGGTGCCGAGCGGGCAAGGTGCATCGCGCTGATGTTCACGTCCGCCTCACCGAGCATCAGGCCGATCCGGCCCATCGTACCCGGCCGGTCCTGGTGGCGGGTGACGAGCATCACCGGGCTGGGGGCCATGTCGATCCAGTAGTCGTTGAGCCGGGCGAGCCGGAGCTCGCCGGCCGCGATCGTGCCCGCGACCGTCGTCGTCCGCCCCTTCGACTCGCCGGAGAGCGTGACGAGCGAACTGAATGCGCCGGCGTCTGGTGTCTTGCGCTCGACGAGCGTGATCCCGCGCGACTTGGCGAGGTGCGCGGCGTTCACGAGGTTCACCCGCTCGGTCGTCGCCGTCTCGAGGAGGCCGCGCAGGGTCGCCGCGCTGAGCGGCGTGACGTCGAACGCGGCGAGGTCGCCGGCGACCTCGAGGGTCAGCGTCTTCACGCCCGTCCGGCAGAACTGGGCGAAGAAGCGCCCGAGCGTCTCGGCGAGCGGCAGGTACGGTGCGATCGCCTGGGCCGTCTCGGGGGTGAGGAGCGGTGCGTTCACCGCGTAGCGAGCCGGTCGGCCCTCGAGGACGTCGATCACCTGGGCCGCCGCTTCGACCGCGACGCGGACCTGCGCCTCGGCCGTCGAGGCGCCGAGGTGGGGGGTGAGGACGGTGTTCGGAGCATCGAGGAGTGGCGAACCGGTCGGCGGCTCGTGCTCGAAGACGTCGATCCCCGTGCCGCCAAGCCGGCCCTCGCGGAGTGCGTCCGCCACGGCGGCCTCGTCGATGATGCCACCCCGGGCGACGTTGAGGAGAAACGCGCCGGACCTCATCCTCGCGAGCTGTGCGGCTCCGATGAGACCGCGGGTTGAACGGGTGAGCGGGACATGGACGGTGACGACGTCCGAGCGGGCGAGGAGCGTCTCGAAGTCGACGAGCTCCACACCACGCAACGCCGCCTGTTCGGCGGTGACGTAGGGATCGTGGCCGATCACCACCATCTCCATCGCCCGGGCGCGGTCGGCGATCGCCTGGCCGATCTTGCCCAGGCCGATGATCCCGAGCGTCTTACCGCGCAGCTCGGCGCCGGTGAACTGGCTGCGCTTCCACTCACCCCGGCGGAGCGAGGCGTCCGCAGCCGCGATCCGGCGGGCGAGCGCGTAGAGGAGCGCAAGCGTGTGCTCAGCCGCCGCGATCGTGTTGCCGGTCGGAGCGTTCACGACCGTGATCCCGGCCCGGGTCGCGGCGTCGAGATCGACGTTGTCGACCCCGACGCCCGCTCGGCCGATGACGACGAGCCGGGTGCCGGCGGCGATCAGCTCGACGTCGACCTGGACCTGGCTGCGGACGAGCAGCGCGTCGTACTCGGGGATCGCAGCGATCAACCGCTCGCGCGGCACGCCGATCAGCTCATCGACCTGGTGGTGGGCACGGAGCAGCTCGAGGCCCTCGGCGGCGAGCGGTTCAGCGACGAGGATCCTCATGCTCGGGCCACCTCGCCGCTCGAGCCCGTGCCGCTCGAGCCCGCCGCGAGGACGTCGAGCGCGGCCCGCTGCGCCGCCGCGACCCCGACCCCGGGGCTGACCGGGCGACCGACCGCCACCAGGGCCTCCTCGATCACGCCGACCGCGCCGAGGATCTCGTCGAGCGTCACCGAGCCGAGATGGCCGACCCGGAAGATCAGCCCCTGGAGCTTGCCCTGGCCGCCGGCGAGGACGAGCCGGCGCTTCTTCAGCTCAGCGTTCAACCCCTTCCAGTCGAGCCCCTCGGGGACCTTGACCGCCGTCACCGTGTTCGAGGCATAGCGCTGGTCGGCGAAGAGCTCGAAGCCCAGCGCGGTCAGGCCGGCCCGGGTCGCCGCGGCACACGCGGCATGGCGGGCGAAGATTGCCTCGGCACCCTCCTGTTCCATGAGCTCGAGGGCGGCGTCGAGCTGGAAGAGCACCGCGACAGCCGGCGTCCAGGGTGTCGAGCCGGCGGCGATGCCGGGCCGGTGCTGGGCGAGGTCGAAGTAGAAGCGCGGCATCCGGGCCGTCTCGGCAGCGGTCCAGGCGCGCTCGGAGACGCTGACGAACGACATCCCGGGCGCGGCCATCCAGCTCTTCTGGGAGCCCGAGACGACGACGTCGAGGTCCCAGGCGTCCTGGGCGAACGGGACCGCACCGAGGCCGGAGATCCCGTCGACGAGGAGGAGTGCGTCGGGGGCGAGTTCGTGGGCGACGGCGGCGAGCTCGGGGATCGGGTTCGTGACCCCGGTCGAAGTCTCGTTGTGGGTGAGCAGGATCGCCTGGTATCCGTGATCGCGTCCGAGGGCTTCGCGCAGGAGGGCCGGTTCGGCAGCCTGGCCCCAGTCGACCGCGAGCTTCGTGACCTCCGCCCCGTACGCGGTCGCGATCTTCGCGAACCGGTCGCCGAAGGCGCCGATCGTGACCGCCAGCACCCGGTCGCTCGGCGAGAGCGTGTTGACGATCGCCGCCTCGAGGGCACCTGTCCCCGCCGCCGTGAGCAGGATGATGTCGTTCTGCGTCCCGAAGTAGCCCTTCAGGCGCGATTCGATCCGGCCGAACAGCGCGCCGAACTCGGGGCCTCGATGGTTGATCATCTGGCGTGCCCCGGCCTCGCGGACGGCGGATGGGAGGGCGGTCGGGCCGGGGATCCGGAGGTTCGGTTCGAAGCGCTGCACGGGGCGGTCTCCTCGTCGGTAGGGGAAGGTTCGGTTTCTGGATCCTACCAGCCGGGCTGGTCAGTCGCCAGTGATTCATATATGCTCGCATATCGCAGCCGCTGATCCGCTGGCCCGCCAACAGGAGCGCCCGATGACGATCCGCCGAACGACGATCCTCGCCGACGCCGATCTGCTCGACCGCCTCGACCGCCATGCCCGCCGGGCCGGGACGACGAAGACGGCGATCATCAGCGATGCCCTCGAGGCGTACCTTGCCGCCCACGAGGCGACGCCGGAGCTCGGGTTCGTCGGCGTCGGCCGGAGCGGGCACGGTCGTCTCTCACTCGACGCGCGGGCGATCGTCCGGCGCGAGCTGGGAGACCGCACGGGACGCCGACCGGGCGATGGGCGGTAGGCCCGAGGAGTCCGAGCCGTGGCCGTCCTGCTCGACACGAGCCTGATCCTCGCCGCCGCGGACACGGCGGATCTCAACCACCGGGCGGCCGCGGCCTGGTTCGCGCGAGTGGAGGAACCGCTCCTGGTCGGGGCGCTGACACTCGCCGAGGTCGATCACGTCCTCCAGCGCGAACTCGGTCCGGCGGCCTCGGCGGCGGTCGTCGAGGCGATCGTGCAGGGCGCCATCCGCCTCGTCGCTCCGACCGAGGCCGACCTCTCGCGCGCCTCGGAGCTGATGGTCGAGGCGGCCGAACACCGGCCCCGCCTGGCCGAAGCGGTGCTCGTCGCGACCGCGGAGCGGCTCGGAGTCCGGCGGATCGCGACCTTCGACCGCCGCCCGATCGCCGTCCTGCACCCTCGTCACCTCCGGGTCTTCGACCTCGAGCCATAGGTGTTGGGACAGGTCTCCCATGACGGCCAGAAGTCCGATCGAGCGTTTCGTGTCGGTCGGATGTCTTGCACAGCGCAGCCACGGGTGGGATACTTCGGAACAGATGTTCGAAGCTGCCTACAGGACGAGCCTTGGAACTGCCTTCTCCAGTGACAGCCGCGGGTGGCTTGAATCGGTGGAGGACCGTTCGATTGCTTTGGTTGTCACCTCACCGCCGTTCGCTCTCCTACGCCAGAACCCTGGGCCGCGCTCGAGAATCGCGTCGGCGTCCCCACCTGGCTGGAGCCGGCGAGCGGGCGCACGTGGCCGAGGAGCGTCACGATGTGAGGGTCGCCGCGGAGGGCCGGGTTGAGGGTCCGTGAGCAGATGCTACAGCGCGCAACCAGCCGGCTACCCGCCGGCGTCGCGACGCTCGGTCTCGGCGAGCTTGCGGCGGCTCGTCTCGCGCGTCCACATCACGCCGCCGGCGACCCGCATCGGGTCGACGTCCGGGCCTCGCTCGGCGGCGGGCAGCTTCCGCGGTCCGCCGCTCGCCCCGGCTTCCTCGCGCGCCGCTTCCCGGGCCACCATCCGGGTCGCGATCGTCACCTCGTAGCCGTGATCGGTCGGCACGTAGTAGCGCCGACCGACCAACTCGTCGGGTAGGTACTGCTGCTCGACGTCGCCACCCGCGTAGTCGTGGGGGTAGCGGTAGCCGACCCCGGCCCCATACTCGCGCATCGCCCGGACCGGCGCGTTGCGCAGGTGGAGCGGCACCGGCAGGGCGCCCTGCGCCTGGAGGTCGGCGACGGCGGCCCAGTAGGCGAGCCCGGCCCGGTTCGACTTCGGGGCGGTCGCGATGTACGCGGTCGCCTGGGCCAGGGCGTACTGGGCTTCGGGCAGGCCGACGTGGTCGAGCGCCTGGGCGGCGGTGACCGCCACCTGGAGCGCCCGCGGGTCGGCGTTCCCGACGTCCTCCGAGGCGCTGATGATCAGGCGCCGGGCGATGAACCGGGGGTCCTCGCCGGCGGAGATCATCGTGGCCAGCCAGTAGAGCGCGGCGTCCGGGTCGTTGCCGCGCAGGCTCTTGATGAACGCGCTGACCGTGTCGTAGTGGCCGTCGCCGGCCCGATCGTAGGCCAGGACCCGCTGCTGGGCGGCCGCCTCGACGTGGACCAGGGTGGGGGAGATGCGGCCGTCGGCGTCGCGACGGCCGTCATCCTCGGCCAGCGCGACCGCCCCCTCGAGCACGTTCAGTGCCTGGCGGGCGTCACCGCCAGCGAGCCCGACGAGATGCTCGAACGCCTCGTCGGCGAGCGTGACGCCGCCCTCGGGGCCGAGTGGACCGGCCAGTCCCCGCTCGGGGTCGGCGAGCGCCCGCCATACGACCGTCGCGACCTGTTCGTCGGTGAGCGCTTCCAGGCGCCAGACGCGGAGCCGTGAGAGGAGCGCCGAGTTCACCTCGAAGTACGGATTCTCGGTCGTCGCCCCGATCAGGGTGACCGTCCCGTTCTCGACGTGAGGCAGGAGCGCGTCCTGCTGGGACTTGTTGAAGCGGTGGATCTCGTCGATGAAGAGAACCGTCCGGGCACCGTGGAGGGCCAGCTGGTCGCGGGCGTCGAGGACGACCGAGCGGACCTCGGCGACGCCGCTCATCACCGCCGAGAGGGTGACGAAGCGGGCCCCGATCGCCTCGGCGAGGAGCCGGGCGAGGCTCGTCTTGCCGGTGCCCGGCGGTCCCCAGAGGAGGATCGAGCCGAGATGGCCCCGCCCGACCGATCGTCTGAGCGGACCTCGCTCGCCGACGAGGTGCTCCTGGCCGACGAACTCGTCGAGCGTTCGCGGGCGCATCCGGGCCGCGAGCGGCTGGTGGGCAGGCGGCGGCTGGAAGAGCGGTTCCTGGGTCCCGGGCGGGGGACGGCGAGCTGGCATCGTCAGCCGATCGTAGCGTGCCGGCGGCGGAGCGCGGCCCACCGGCTGCCGGGTGGCGGCCAACCGTCGTCGGGTCCGGACGGTTGGCCAGCTGGCGTGCCGGACGTGGCCGGCCGGTTCCGGCGACTAGAGGACGTGCAGGACCTCGATCAGCAGGTAGAGGACGAGCATGACGACCATCAGCCCGCCGCCGATCTGGACGATCCTGCGGACGTCCCGCACGACGTACGTGTACTCCTCGGCGGCCCGAGCGGCGAGCAGGCTGCCCTCCCTGGTTCGGCCACGCGGGCCGGCCTCGGGTGCCACCCGCGAGCGGCCGCGGTTCCTCACCCGCGACTCCTCGGCGGCGCGCTCCTCGGCGACCAGGCGTGCCTCGAGCTCGGCGGCGCGGGCCTCCTCCTCGGGGGTGAGCGCGAGCGAGGGCCGGCCGGCCGGGGCCGTCGTTCCGGTCGTGGCCGGGCGCGGCGTGGAGCGCTGGGTAGGACGGCGCTGGCCTGGGCGGGTCGTGCCGCGGGATCGCTTGGCCATCGTGGTTCGGGGGCCTCCATCGGTGTCGGGTGCGGGTCGACGGGGTGGACGAGGCGCTGAGCGGAGAGGATAGCACCCGGCGCGTCGACGGTGATGGGCGCCTGCTAGACTCGCTCCACCCCAGCCGGAGGACCCACCGATCGACCTCGACGCGTTCATCGCCGCCAATCTCGGCCCTGTCGTCGGCCTGCTCGCGCTGCTCCTCGCGGTGGCGCTCGCCGGTCTCGCGCTCACGCTCCGGCGTGCCGTGCGGCTCGAGGCGCGCCTCGCCGGTCTGACCCGGGGCGCCGACGGGGGGAGCCTCGAGACGATCTTGGAGTCGCACCTGGCGCGGGTCGCGCAGCTCGGCGACGAGGTCGGATCCCTGGTGACCCGGACGGCCACCCTGGAAACGGAGGCTCGGCGTTCGCTCCGGCGGATCGGGCTCATTCGTTTCAACCCGTTCGAGGACACCGGCGGCAACCAGAGCTTCGCGCTCGCCCTGCTCGACAGCGACGATGACGGTGTTGTCGTCAGCAGTCTCCATGCCCGGGGCGTGACGCGGGTCTACGCGAAGGCGCTCAGCCGGGGACGCCCCGAGGCGACGCTCTCCGACGAGGAGGCCGAGGCGGTCGCGCTGGCGAGGAGTTCGTCGCTCGGTCGGGTCG
>JAJYXX010000160.1 GCA_021801545.1 Chloroflexota bacterium
TCGAAGTTGTCCCACCGCGTCTGCCCGACCTGTGGCTACTACGCCGGACGAGCTGCGATCGAGGTGAAGAAGCCAGCGGACGAATCCGCCTCCTGAACCCGTGGACCTGAGCTCCGTTCGCACCACCGGCGAGGAGGGGTACGTCCGCGTCGCGGTCGACGCGATGGGCGGGGATCACGGCCCCGAAGAGGTCGTGCCGGGCGCGCTGCTCTACGCGCGGGCGAACCCCGGCGACGAGGTCATCCTCGTCGGGCAGGCCGAGCGCGTCCGGGCGATCGCCGGGCGGGACCCGCCGGCCAACGTGAGCTTCGTCCAGGCCGGCGAGGTGATCGCGATGGACGAGGCACCCGCGCTCGCGCTGCGCGAGAAGCGGGACGCCTCGATCGTGGTGGCGATGGGCCTCGTCAAGCGGGGCGTTGCCGATGCGGTCGTCACGGCCGGGCACACCGGGGCAGGGATGGCCACCGCGGTCCTCCAGCTGGGCCGCTCGCCCGGCGTAGACCGGCCGGCCCTGGCCGTCCAGATGGTCACCGATTCGGGCCCCTTCGTGCTCCTCGACATCGGAGCCAATCCCGACTCGACCGGGGCGAACCTCTTCCAGTACGCCCACATGGGCGCGATCTTCGCCGAGCGCGTGCTCGGGGTCCGGGAGCCGCGGGTCGCGCTCCTCTCGATCGGCGAGGAGAAGGGCAAGGGCGACGCCCGGATCCAGCGGGCGACCGAGCTGCTCGACGCCTCGAACCTCAACTTCGTCGGCAACGTCGAGGGCAAGGATCTCGTCCACCACCTCGCCGACGTCGTCGTCTGCGACGCGGTCCCGGGCAACGTCACGATCAAGTTCTTCGAGGGGCTCTCGACGTTCATCTTCGACCTGCTCCGGGCCGAGTTCAGGCGCCCGCCGCGCGGCCCGCTCGCCTACGCGCTGATGAAGCCGGGCCTCGACCGGATCCGGGCCGTCTTCGACTACGAGAAGCTCGGTGGCTCGCCGCTGCTCGGGGTCCGGGGGACCGTGATCATCACCCATGGTCGTGCGCGTCGGCGGATGATCTCCTACGCGGTGGCCGTGGGCGCGGCCGCGGCCCGGGCGCGGGTCCCGGACCTGATCGCCGAGACGTTCCACCACCGCAGTGGTGAGGCAGCCTCATGAGCGGTCCGCAGCTCCAGGTCGGGCGCGGCGTCGTGCTCGAGATGGTCCGGCTGGCCACAGAGGAAGTGCCGGGCGTGCTCCTGCTCGGCCGCGGTGGACCGCGCTGGCGGAGCTGGCTCGGGGGTGCCCCGATCCAGGTCCGGATGGGCGAGGGTCGGATCGATGTCCGGGTGACGCTCGTCGCCCGCCCCGGCCAAGACCTCGTCGCCCTCGCGGCCCAGGTGCGGACGGCGGTCGCCGGCACGATCGAGCGCCTTCTCGGGCTCGAGGCCGGCTCGATCACGGTCGTCCTCGACGGTGTCGGGAGCTGACCGGGCCCGCTCGCGGCGGGCCGGTCGACGCCTCGCCCTCGCCTCGGTCTTCGAAGCGGAGTTCGGACAGCGGCCGGCGCTCGCGATCCTCGAGCGCCATCTGGCCACGACCGAGACGGATTCCGAGGCGGCGGCCCTCGCCCGCGCCCTCGTGGCGGCGGTCGTCGAGCAGCGCGACTCGATCGATGCCCTGATCGAGCGGATCGCGCCCCAGTACCCGGTCGTCCAGCTCGCCCGGATGGACCGCGCGCTGCTTCGTACGGCGCTCGGCGAGGTGCTACACTCCGCGACGACGCCGGCCCGGGTGGCGATCGCCGAGTGGGTCGAGCTGGCACGGATCTACAGTGGAGACCCGGCGCGGCGCCTGATGAACGGCGTGCTCGGGCGAGTCGCAACGGAGATGGCCACCGCGCCAGCCCGGCCGGGGCCGCAGCCATCAGATCGAACCCGCGGCAGGTAGCCGACGGCACCCCACTCCGAGGAGGGAGTCAGTGGCCAGCACGTACGATCGCCTGAAGAAGATCGTCGTCGAGCAGCTCGGCGTCGATGAGGACGAGGTCCGCCCCGACGCCTCGTTCGTCGACGACCTGAACGCCGACTCGCTCGACCTCGTCGAGCTGATCATGAGCCTCGAGGAAGAGTTCGGGACCGAGATCTCGGACGAGGATGCCGAGAAGATCCGCACGGTCCAGGACGCCGTCGACTACATCGACGAGCACGCCTCCTAGTCGAGCCGACCAGCCCGATCTCGTGCGGCCGGCCGCCGCGCTCGCGGCTCGGCTGGGGCTGCAGGTCCACGACCTCGACCTGTTCGAGCAGGCACTCGTCCACAGCAGCTACCTCCACGAGCACCCCGAGGCCGCCGCCGCTCACAACGAGCGGCTCGAGTTCCTGGGTGACGCGGTCGTCAACCTCGTCGTCTCCGAAGCCCTCTTCGTGCGGCACCCGGCCGACGACGAGGGGACGCTCTCGGCGCGCCGGGCGGCGATTGTGAGCACGAGCGGCCTTGCCCGCCTGGCCGGCCGGATCGAGCTCGGGTCGTGGCTGCTCCTCGGGGCGGGCGAGTCGCGCCGGGGCGGTCGGCTGCGGCCCTCGCTCCTCGCCTCGGGGTTCGAGGCACTTGCCGGGGCACTCTACCTCGATCTGGGCTATGGGCCGACCTGTGACTGGCTGCTCGCCCTCGCCCGACCGGAGATCGAGGCGGACCTGCCGATGGGCACCCTGAAGAGCCCGAAGAGCCAGCTCCAGGAGTACACCCAGCAGCGGCTCGGCGAGCGCCCGTTCTACCGGATCGTCGCGGCGAGCGGCCCGGATCACGCGAAGCTCTTCCGGATCGAGGTGCTCGTCGAAGATCGTGTCATCGGGGTGGGGGAGGGCCATTCCCGTCGCGCGGCCGAGACGGCCGCCGCGACCGCCGCCCTGGCCACGCTGGCCGGGCAGGACGGCCCAGCCCGCGACGCGCCATGACCGGACCTCACCCTCCTCGTCGCGATCGCGGGGGGAGCGGCCCCGGGCGCGAGAGACTGCCTGCCCCCGGGGGCGAGGGGCTGCCCGCCCCGGTCCGCCTGCTCGCCCTCAGGCTCCAGGGATTCAAGTCGTTCGCGGAGCGGACGATCGTCGAGTTCGGCCCGGGCATCAGCGCCGTCGTCGGGCCGAACGGCTCGGGCAAGAGCAATCTCGCCGATGCGCTCCGCTGGGCGCTCGGGGAGCAGGGACGGGCGCTCCGTTCACGCCGCTCGGAGGACGTCATCTTCGCCGGCTCGGAGCGACGCTCGGCGCTCGGCATGGCGGACGTCACGCTCGTGCTCGATAACGCCGACGGCCTGCTGCCGGTCGAGTACAGCGTGCTCGAGATCGGTCGTCGCCTCTACCGGTCGGGCGAGAACGACTACCTGCTGAACCGCCAGCGGGTCCGTCTGCGCGACCTCGTCGACCTGCTCGACGGTGCGCACCTAGCGGACAACGCCTTCCTGTTCATCGGCCAGGGAATGGTCGACCAGGCGCTCGCGCTCCGACCCGAGGAGCGGCGGCCGCTCTTCGAGGAGGTCGCCGGCGTGCGGCGCCACGAGCGCCGGCGTCGCAAGGCGGAGGAGCAGTTGGCCGAGGCCGAGGCGAACCTCGCCCGGGTCGAGGACATCCTCGCCGAGCTCCGGCCGCAGGCTCGCCGCCTCGCGGCGCAGGCCGCGCAGCAGGCGAGCCGACAGAGCGCCGGCGAGGAGCTGGCGGCCGCCCTGCTCGCCGTTGCCCACGCCCGCTGGCACGAGGTGGCCGCCCGGGCCGCCGACGCCGCCGCCCACCTGACAGCGGTGCGGGCGGAGGCCGACGCGGCGCTCGGCGAGCTCACGGCCGCCGAGCAGGCAGCGGCCGCGATCGGGGCGCAGATCGCCGCCCGGGCAGAGCTCGAGCGTGACCGGCGGGTGACACAGGAAGGGGCGCTCGCCGCGCTCACCACGCACCGGCTGCGCCAGGCCCGGCTGGCCGCCGATCTCGATGCGATCGCGCGCGACCGGCGCCGCCTCGAGGAAGAGCGGCTCGCCGCCGAGGCCGATCGCGCCGCTTGCCGACGCGAGCTTGCGGGTCCGGTGCCCGACCCGGATCGCGCCCTCGAGGCGGCGGTCGTGGCCGCAGAACGGGCGCTCGGCGAGGCACTCGAGGAGCTCGGTGTACTACATGCGGCGAGTGCCGCGCGCGGGGACGAGCTCGCGGCACTCCGGCGCGCGGCGGCGGCTCGCGAGGCCGAGCTCGAGACCGCACGCCGGAGTGCCGCCGAGAGCGAGCGGCGCCTGGTCGAGGAGCGCGCCCGGGCCGATGCGACGACGTCCCGCCGGCACGAGCTCGAGGCCCGGCTGACGGACGCCCGAGCGGCGCTCGGGGGCGCGCTCGAGGCGGAGCGGGCGGTCGCGGCCGAGCGCGAGACGGCTCGCGCGGCGCTCGAGGCGCTCGAGGGTCGTCGGCAGGCGGCGGTGGAACGGGCGACGGTCGCCGGTGAGCGGGCGGCGGCGAGGCGCGGGCGCCTGGAGGCGATCCGGAGCCGGCTCGCCGAGGACGAGGCACGGGGGATTGCGCGTGCCGCGCGCCGGCGTGGCGGCCGTCGGCTCGACGAGGAGCTCCAGGTGGACCCGGCGCTCCGGGCGGCGGTCGAGGCGGCACTCGGGGAGGCTGCCCGGGCCTACCTGGTGAGCAGCGACGTCGTCGCTGAGCTCGCCGGCGAGCGCGGCCTCCTCGTCGTCGAGCAGAGTGGGGCGAACGGCCGTCCGGGGGCAAACGAGCGGCCTGGAGGCGGGCCCGCCGGTGATCCGGAGATGCCCGCCGGGCTGCGCGACCGGCTCGTCGCTCTCGGCGGCGGCCGGCTCGGCGAGGCGATCCGGCGCGACCCGACCGGGGCCGCGCGCCGGCTGCTCGCGAGCGCGGTCTGGGTTCCCGACCTGGCGGCAGTGCTCGCGCTCCAGCCGCTCCTGCCGCCCGGCTGGCTGGTCGTCGGCCGGGACGGATCGGTCGTCGCCGGCCCACTGACGATCGCTCTCGGGCGTCCGGACCCGCTCCTCGAGCGTCGGGCCGAGGCAGAGCGCCTGGCCGCCGAGCTCGAGGCTGCCTCGGCGGCCGCCGCCACGGCCACGGCCGAAGCAGCTGCGGTCGAGGCCGAGGTGGCGACGGCGCGGGCCAGGTTCGACGAGCTCCGAACGGCCGAGTCGGCCGCCGCGGCCGCCCGGCGACGGGCCGAGGAGGAGGAACGTACGGCCGGGCGCGCGGCCGAGGCGGTCGCTCGCGAGGCGACCTGGCTCGAGGCGCAGCTCGCCCGGCTGGAGGCGGAGGCAGCGCGCCAGCGGGAGGCGCTCGCCACGCTCGAGGCCTCGGTCGCCGGGCGACCCGGCCCGGGCGACGCGGCGGGGTCGGATCTCGGCCCGGGCCAGGGTTCGGCGCTCCGGACCTGGGAGCTGCGCGCGATGGAGCTCCGAGAGCGGCGCGATCACCTCGTCGCCGGCCTGGCTGAACAGGACCACCGGCGTCGCGAGGCGGAATCGCGACGGGCCCGTGCCGAGGCTGCGGTGGCGATGGACGAGGAACGGATCGCGCGGGCGGACCATGAGACGGCCGTTCTCGGTGCGCGCGAGCGCGAGCTCCTGGCCGAACGTGACGCGCTCGGCCGCAACGTGGCGGCCGCGGCGGCCCGCGAGGCGGCGGCCCGGACGGCGCTCGAGGAGCTGCTCGCGGCCGACGTGGCGGATCGCGAACGGCTCGCGGTCGCAGAGGCCGCGAGCAGCCGGGCGCGCAGCCGGCTGCGCACGAGCGAGGAGCGGCTCCGCGCCGCCGAGGTCGCCGATCTCGAGGCCCGCCTGGCGGTCGAGGCGATCCGCGAGCAGCTCCTCGTCGAGCTCGCCGTGCTCGGCGAGCTCGGGCTCCGCAGCCTCGGCGTCGAGGGGCCGGTCGAGGACGAGAGCGCGGCGCTCGAGGCGGCGCTGGCCGCCCGTGCGTCGGCCTGGGCGGCCAGCTCGCCACCGACGGATCTGCCCGCAGCGGGCCGGATCGCCTACCTGCGCCGACGCTACCACGAGCTCGGGGCGGCGAACCCGTTTGCCGTCGAGGAATACGCCTCGCTCCGGGAGCGGCTCGAGCAGCTCGAGAGCCAGCAGGCGGATCTGCGGGCGGCGATCGAGCGGACACGGGCTCTGATCGACGAGCTGAACACGCTCGTCGCCGAGCAGTTCCAGGCGACGTTCCGTGCCCTGGAGAGCGCGTTCGACCTCCGCTTCCGCCAGCTGTTCGCCGGTGGGTTCGCCCGTCTCTCGTTGACCGACCCGGGCGACCTGGCCGCCACGGGCGTCGAGATCGTGGCGCGCCCGCCCGGCAAGAAGGCACAAGCGCTGGCGATGCTCTCCGGTGGCGAGCGGGCGTTGACCGCGGTCGCTCTCCTGTTCGCGATGCTCGAGGTTCGCCCCGTCCCGTTCTGCGTCCTCGACGAGGTCGATGCCGCCCTCGACGAGGCGAACATCGGGCGGTTCGCCGATGCGCTTCGCAGTCTCGCCCGCCAGACACAGTTCATCGTCATCACCCACAATCGGGGTACGATCGAGGTGGCCGACGCGCTCTACGGGGTGACGGTCGGCGATGATTCGGTCAGCCGGGTGATCAGCCTGCGGCTCGAGGAGGCACAGGCGGTCGCCGAACGCCGGGTCGCCGGGATCCCCGGGCAGCTGGCCGGCTGACGGGCCCGGGAGGAGCACGACCCTGTTCCGACGACGACGACGAGCGACCGATCAGGCGAGCGCCTCGGTCGCGGCTGCACCGCGGACCGAGCGCGAGCCGCTGACCCCGCAGCTGCCCGAGCTGCCGCCGGAGGTGGCGCCCGAGGAAGAGCCGCACTACGAGCCGTTCCCCGAGCCGGGCTACGAGCCGCCCGAGGAGCCGCACTACGAGCCGGGACCGCCCCTGCCCGAGTACGAGCCGTTCCCCGAGCCAACCTACGAGCCGCCGCACGATCCCGGCTCCTCGAGCGGGTCGAGTGGCGAGCCGGTGGCCGGTCCGCGCCCCGGTGACCTGGCGACCGGCCTGGCGAAGAGCCGCGGCGGTTTCATGTCGCGCCTGCGCGGGCTGCTGCTCGGTACGCAGCCCGGCGGACCGTCGTGGGACGAGATCGAGGAGACGCTGATCGCGGGCGACGTCGGTGCCACGCTTGCGATGCGGATCGTCGAGCACGCCCGGGCGCGTCGCGATCCGGCCGGCCCGGAGGCGGCGGTGCGGGCCGAGCTCGAGGCGCTCCTCGTGCCGAACGATCCGCACTGGTTGCCCTCGCCCGCGGTCGTCGACCAGCCGGCGGTCGTCCTCGTCGTCGGCGTCAACGGCACCGGCAAGACGACGACGATCGGCAAGCTCGCGTACCGGTATCGCGAGGAAGGGCGGTCCGTCCTGGCCGCCGCCGCGGACACGTTCCGG
>JAJYXX010000429.1 GCA_021801545.1 Chloroflexota bacterium
ACGGGCTCGGGTTCACCCGACGGAGGGCGCGATAGAGGGCGATCCCGTCGAGCGGCCGGCCGGTCCCGTCGCGCGGCAGCTCGATCGACTGGCGGCGGGCGAGCACGACCTGGATCGCCTCGCCGGCCGCGATCGCGTCCTTGGCGACCTCGACCGCGTGGATGTACTCGTCGCGGCCGAGGCTCGTCTCGACCTGGACCTCGCTGAGCGGCAAAGCCCCCGAGGCGGGTGTCGAGCCGGACACCGAGGCGCCGCGGGCGGGCATCGAAGCGCCCCCATCGAGCTCGGCGGCGCTCGGCCGGGCCGTTCGCTCGAGGGCCTCGAAGATCGCCCCCTCGGCGACGCGATAGCGGCCTTCGAGGTCCGGCGCCTCGGTGTGGAGCGAGGCGATCGCGCTCAGGGTGTGGGTCAAATGGTCGAAGACGAGAACGAGGTCGGTCTCGATGAACGACGCGAGCGGGACGTCGACCGGGTCGCGCTCCGGCAGCGGGACGGTCGGCTCGAAGACCGAGACGGCGTCGTAGGCGAGGGCACCGACGGCGCCGCCGGTGAAGCGGGGCATCCCTTCGACCGGGGCGACGCGGCGACGCGGGACGAACCGGCGGAGCGCGGCCAGCGGGTCGTCGGCCGGGGCGGTGTCGATCGGCAGGTCCGGCTCCCAATCCCGGACACCGACCGGGCGCGACTGGACGCGGGCGAAGCCATCCCGGACCTCGAGCAGCCGCCGCGGGCCGACACCGAGGAAGCTGTAGCGCCCGAGCCGCTCGCCGCCCTCGACCGACTCGAGCAGGTATGCCGGCCGGCCGTCGTCGAGTCGGAGGAACGCCCCGATCGGGGTTTCGAGATCGGCGTCGCGGGTCGCGCGCAGGAGGATCGTGTCGGCGGTACCGGCCAGGCGCTTCGCCTGGCCGAGACTGAGCGGATCGATGAGTGGCATCTTCCAGTGGCCTCCGGGACCGGCGGTTCGTCGGGCTCGCTGCTCGCAGTGCCGGCCCGAGAATCAGAACGACCTTTCGTCTCCAGGACGAAAGGCCGATGCCCTCCGCGGTGCCACCCTCATTCGGCGATGCCGCACTCACCTGACCGACGGGTCGGGACCCAGGTGTGTGCACCCGGCCGATCGGCGCTGCCCGCTATCGCTGGCGCTCTGCGCCGGAGCCTACTGGTCGGGCGGCTCGTCCGCCATTCGTTCGGTCCGGAGGCTCCCGGGTCCATTCACCGCCGTCGTCGCCCCGGTTTCCACCAGCCACCGGGTCTCTCTGCCGACGCGTCGACGGGTACTCGTCCCGATCATCGCCCGTTCTTCGTGATGTGGCGCGAAGTATGAGCGCCGCCCGCCGAGCGTGTCAAGCGAAGGTACTCGTTCGTGCCGTAGGTACTCGTTCGGCACGTCCGGTCCACAGCGACGCCCGGGAGGCCAACCAAGCCGACAGGTGGCGGGGACGCGGGTGTGCGGGTCTCCGAGGCGCGGGCGTGTGCCAAGGGACAGCGGGAAGCATGCGGGTTCGACAATCCTCGTCAATGTGCGGACCCGGAACGCTATCCACCTCGCGTCGCCGGATCTGCGGCTGGCGGGGCGGCTGGCTGGGCCCGAACTGGCCGATTCCGACCTGACTGCCCGGCCCATCCTCGTCAATGTTCCGGGGCAGTGCGCTATCCAGTCTCGGACGGCCGTTTCGAGGCCGCCCGAGCACCTGCGGACCGACCGCTGTGGATGGGCCTCCGCGTAGTGTTCCCCGGCCGCGCATTGACGAGGAAAGCCGGCTGATGGGCGGGGAACGACGGCGCGGCGATCGTCCGATCGGGCTCGCGGCGATCGTCCGATCGGGCTCGCGGCGATCGTCCGATCGGGCGTGCAACGTTCCGGCCGGTGGATCGGGCCGGGTCCCGGCCGGCCGCCGCCTGCGCCGACCCGCGCCGGTCGGTCCTGGGATCAGGGACGGATCCGGACGCCGACGCGAGGCGGCCCGGCTCGGCCCGAAGGCGCAGAATCGCGGCCGAGGAGGCGCACCAGTGACCGACTATCAGCTCTTCCACGATCTGCGAGCCGAAGTGACGATCCCCGACCACGGGATCCTCAGCCGCACGATTTACAGCGACGATCGACTGGCCGTCACGATCTTCGGCTTCGACGCCGGCCAGGAGCTCTCCGAACACACCTCGACGAAGGCCGCGATCATCGAGATCCTCGAGGGCGAGGCGAGGATCCTCCTCGGCCAGGATGACCACGCGGCCGGCCCGGGGACGTGGATCCACATGCCGGCCGGGCTGCGCCACGCGATCGAGGCACGGACGCCGGTCGTCATGCTCCTCATCCTCCTCAAGGACGACGCCGGCTGACGGAGGTCCGTGCGCCGCCGGCGGTGTCATGGATCACGGCCTCAGGGCCCGGGAAGGACCCGGATGCCGAAGCGCCTGGCGACCTCTCTGACGGTGCGGTCGTCGACCGGATCGTCCGCGAGGACCGGCCAGTCGCGCTCCCCCGCCTCCCCGAACACGGCGATCCCCACCAGACGAGAGGTCGGATCGTGCCGCAGGTGGTAGCGGATCCCTTCGAAGCCCGCCCTGGCGAATGCGCCGGCCCACGCCTGCGATCGCTCGTAGTCCGACGTCGAGCCGAGCTCGGCGGTCACGCCGAACATGGCGGCGCGCTCGTTCAGCAGGTCGGCAAGGCGGATCGAGCGCGGAGGGCGCACGCGGGCGATCCTGCGCGCCGTGATCTCCGCCTCCGGGATCAGCCCGCCGGCGAAGCCGCGGAAGACCTCGATGAAAGCGCCGATCGGGTCGTCGGCGAGATAGCAGGTCCCGGCCGGGGCGGGCAGGTCGAACCGCTGAGTGAGGTCCGAGTTGAACCACCAGGGCTCGACCCTCGCGCGGTGGATCCGGACCCGTGGGCCACGAAGGCGGAACGAGGGAAACCCCGAGAGGTCGGCCGGAGGCGGACCCTGCGGGTCGCCGGCGCGCGGGCGTGATCGGATCGCCACCCGCCCAGACACCGCCTCAGTGAGCGAGCTCCGACGCGGTCCGGCGAGCGGCTTCGATCACGAGCGCGTCGGCGCCGCCCGAATGCAGCCAATCGGCAGGCGTCCGGTCCTCAAGGAGGTCCTGCGGGCTCATGAACCACGAGGCGATCGTCAGCTCGTCCACGTCGGCTCGTGCGAAGGCAGAGAGAATCGCCTCGAGCGCCCCCAGCGGTCGCCCGGCCGCTGAGAACTGGAACGCCGGGAAGAGGAGACGACCGTCGGTCCCGCGGATGGCCAGCAGTCGCCGGCGCCTCACGAAGTCGCTGACCGCCTGCCGTGTGCCGACGCCGAGCAGCTGCCGAACCTCCTCCGTGGCGAGCAGCCGCCCAAGGTGGCGTCGCCAGAGGACGTCTGCGGCAGCCAGGATCGCGGCACGACGGCCGAAAGCGCCGGGGTTTTCGAGTCCCGGCTCCCGGTCGATCTCGAGTCGCGTCAAGGTCTCGCGGAACGCGCGAGTTGCCCTCGGCACCGCATCAACGGACATGACCGAACCGTATCTCCGGACCGGGAACCTGTCAAGCATGTCAAGTGGGCAACCGAACGGAGGAACTGCCAGGAACGCGCCCGGAGTTCGGGAAGCGCGGCCGCCACGACCAGCTCACCTCGGCGATGACGTCGGGACCGGCCGCTGTGGCAGGCGGCGGGTCCGTGGCGGAGAGGGTGGGATTCGAACCCACGAGGCTTTCGCCCGGCGGTTTTCAAGACCGCTGCCATCAACCACTCGGCCACCTCTCCGCGGTCATCGTCAGGATAGCAGCGGCCCGCGACCAGGCCGCTCGATGACCCCGCCGCCGGCCGGCCTCGTCGAGCCGGGCGGCCCCCAGCCTCGGTGGGGCCCGCTTGACGACGACGGTGCCCGCGATGAGTTCGTGCCGTCACCCACGGAACCACCTCGCGATCCCAGGATGATGGCGACCACAAGCTTGTAGACTGGCGCCGTGGTGGACAGGCAGGGCGCCGAACGACGACCGACGATGAGCCGCGACCCGGGCCCCGGCACGCGCACCAACACCATCGGCCACCCGGTCGAGCGGATGCTCAACGCGAGCGCGCGAGACATCCTGGACGCGCTGGAGAACGGCTTCCGAGCCCGGGCGGACCTCAAGGGCAAGCTGGCCGAGCTGTTCATGAGTCGGCACCTGGACGAACTCCAACGAGCGGACGAGGTCGAACGCTACGAATGGTTCGACCAGGACGGGGTCCCCGACTTCACGGTATGGCTGACCACGGGACGCATCATCACGATCGAGGTGAAGAACGTCCGGAGCGGTGCCGGTTCTCTGCGAGTCGAAACCCAGAAGACACGGGCCAGCAAGGGCGACCCGATGAGCCGATTCTACAGGGCCGACCAGTTCGACGTCCTGGCCGCTTGCTTGTACAACCGCACCGGGCGGTGGGAATATCTCTTCGCGAAGCCGGTCGAGCTGAGGCGCGCACGGACGGACGCGCGGTACCTCGAGCCGCTGCAGCCGATTCCTTCACCGGTGACAGCTCCGTGGCACGAGCGACTGCTAGATACGCTCTCATGAGCGCGTTGCCTCGATCGGCAGACTTGCTTAGGGCGAACTTCCCGCTGTCCGCGCCGACCGAGCTCCTCGACCGGGCCCCGTACTACTCGACGCGCCGTGGAGCCGCCTACCTTGGCGACGCGATGGACCTGCTCCGCGAAATGCCGGACGGCTCGGTCAATCTCGTCATCACGTCTCCCCCGTACGCCCTCGAGTTCAAGAAGGAGTACGGGAACGAGCCACAGGCGAAATACGTCGAGTGGTTCCTACCATTCGGCCGCGAGGTCCGGCGCATCCTCCGCGACGACGGGTCATTCGTGCTCAACATCGGCGGAGCCTGGCAGAAGGGGCATCCAACCCGTTCGCTCTATCACTTCAGGCTACTGATCGAACTCGTCGAGACCGTCGGCTTCTTCCTCGCTCAGGAGATGTACTGGCACAATCCGGCCAAGATGCCGACCCCTGCCGAGTGGGTCAACGTCCAGCGGATCCGGGTCAAAGACTCCGTCGAGCCGTGCTGGTGGCTCTCGAAGACCGAGCGTCCCAAAGCGTCCAATCGGAACGTCCTCGTGCCCTATTCGGACGACATGGTCCGCCTCATCGAGCGTGGTTTCCGAGCCAAGCGCCGACCGAGCGGCCATCTCGCCAAGGCCTCCTGGGGCAAGGACCTCGGCGGCGCGATCCCGGGCAACGTCCTCACGATGGGCAACAACGATTCGAACGGGCGTTACCTGGCGCTGCTGTCGGAGAAGGGCTTCAAGGTCCACCCAGCTCGGTTCCCCGTCCAGCTACCGGAGTGGTTTCTCCGCTTTCTCACCGACCCCGGCGATGTTGTCGTGGATATCTTCGGAGGCTCGATGACGACCGGGTGGGCGGCCGAGCGCCTGGGTCGCCGCTGGCTCGGTTTCGAGCTCTCGGCGGAGTACCTCGAGGCGAGCCGGTGGCGGTTCTTCGGTGAGAACGGGCGCCTACTGACGGACGAAGAGCTGGGCAGCCCCGCCTCTGACCCTCCACGACCCATGACCCGGTCCACGCGCAGTCAGCGGCCGACGGCCCAGAGCTGACCCATCAGTGGGCTGACCCATCAGTCCCGGCGGGCGATGACGTCCCGCCCCATGTAGGGCCGGAGCACCTCGGGCACGACGACCGAGCCGTCCGGCCGCTGGTACGTCTCGAGGATCGCGGCGACGGTCCGGGCGAGGGCAAGGCCGGACCCGTTGAGTGTGTGGACGAGTTCCGGCTTGGCGCCCGGTTCGGGTCGATAGCGGATCGCCATCCGGCGGGCCTGGTAGTCGCGAAAGTTCGAGCACGAGCTCACCTCGAGCCAGCGTTCGACGCCGGGCGACCAGACCTCGAGGTCGTACTTCTTCGCCTGGACGAAGCCCATCTCGCGGGTCGCCATCAGGAGCACCCGGTAGGCGAGCCCGAGACGCTGGAGGAGGGCCTCCGCCCGCCCGGTCATCCATTCGAGCGCCGTGGGCGACTCCTCCGGGCGCTCGAAGAGGACCATCTCGACCTTGTCGAACTGGTGGACGCGGAGGATGCCGCGGGTGTCCTTGCCGGCCGCGCCCGCCTCGCGCCGGAAGCACGGGGTGTACGCGGCGTATCGGATCGGCAGCTCGGCCGTCTCGAGGATCTCGTCGCGATGGAGGTTCGTCACCGGGACCTCGGCGGTCGGGACGAGGTAGAGCTCGTCGCGGGTCACGACGTACATCTGGTCTTCCTTGTCCGGAATCTGCCCGGTGCCGCGAGCGGAGGCGGTGTTCACGACCGCCGGCGGCCAGACCTCGGTAAAACCGTGCTCGCGGGTGTGGACGTCGAGGAACCAGTTGATGAGTGCCCGCTGGAGCGCCGAACCGGCACCCTTGTAGACAGGGAACCCGGAGCCGGTGATCTTCGCGCCGCGGTCGTTGTCGATGATGTCGAGCGCCTCGCCGATCTCCCAGTGCGGCCGGCGGGTCCAGGTCGCGGCACCGGCGTCGGCACCGACCTCGCCTTCGTACGGCTGCTCCCGGGGCAGCAGCTCGCCCCAGATGCGGACCGTGACGTTCGCCTCCTCGCCCCCGACCGGAACGCCGGGATCGGCGGGGTTCGGGATCCGCAGCAGGAGCTCCTCGAGCTCGGCCTCGACCGTGGCCAGCTCGGCGTCGATCGCGTCGATCCGCTCGCCGGCCGCCGACGAGGCGCCCCGCAGCGCCGCGACCTCGGGGCCGTTCGGGTCGGCGCCGGCGCGCACCGCTTCGCCGATCCGGCGCGAAGCGGCGTTCCGTTCGGCCTTCAGGCGGTCACCCTCGGCGAGCAGCTCGCGCCGCCGGGCGTCGACCGCGAGCGCGGCATCGACGATCGAGGGATCCTCGCCCTTGTCGATCGCGCCCTGGCGGATCCGGTCGGCTTCCTCTCGCAGTCGGGCGACGCCGACGCTCATCGGTCCCCTCCTTCCGTGATGGGGTCGGCGGCGCGAGCGGCACCGGCCGACCCCTCGTCGGCAGCTCGCTCCTCGTCGGCAGCTCGCTCCTCGTCGGCAGCTCGCTCCTCGTCGGCAGCTCGCTCCTCGTCGGCAGCTCGCTCCTCGTCGGCGCCGGCCGCACCCCAGCCCGCGGCCTCCCGCAGACGCTCGATGACGAAGGCCGGTTCGAGGCTCGCCAGCAGCCAGCCGGCCCGCGGCCCGTTCACCCGGCCAAGAAACGCGAGGTAGATCGCCCCGAAGGCGCGCCCGGCCGGAATGGCGGCCTCGGTCGCGACCGTGAAGATCCGCTCCTGCCACTCGTCGCCGGTACTCGGCCGCGAGCGCTCGGCCGACAGCGCGAGCGCGCCGAGGAAGAGCCGCTGATCCTCACCGAGCGCCGCCG
>JAJYXX010000055.1 GCA_021801545.1 Chloroflexota bacterium
CGACGATCACCGGGCGATCGAGCAGGTCGCCGGCCAGCCGGCGGATGTCGTCGGAGAAGGTGGCGCTGAAGAGCAGGTTCTGCCGGCGCGCCGGCAGGAGGGCGAGGATCCGCCGGATGTCGGGCAGAAAGCCCATGTCGAGCATCCGGTCCGCTTCGTCGAGGACGAGGACCTCGACCTGGCCGAGGGCGACCGATCGGGCGCCGACGTGATCGAGCAGGCGGCCCGGGGTGGCGACGAGGATCTCGACGCCGGCCCGCAGCTCCTTCGTCTGGGGGTCGATCGGGACGCCGCCGTAGACGAGGGCCGAGCGGAGCGGGACGTGCCGTCCGTACGCCTTGACGCTCTCGGCGACCTGCATCGCGAGCTCGCGGGTCGGGGTGAGGATGAGCGCCCGGACCGGATGGCGGGCCGGCGAGAAGCTCGTGTTCGCCTGGTGACGAAGCCGTTCGAGGATCGGCAGGACGAAGGCTGCGGTCTTGCCGGTGCCGGTCTGGGCGGCGGCGAGGACGTCGCGTCCGGCCAGCACGTGGGGGATCGCCTCGGCCTGGATCGGGGTCGGTTCGGTGTAGCCCTCGTCGGCGACGGCCTTGAGAATGTCGGCCGAGAGGCCGAGTTGGTCGAAGGTCAAACGGTGCTCCTGGAATCCGCGACCGTCGGGTCGCAGCTGGGCGCAGCATAGTCGAAACCTCGGCCCGGCCCATGCGACGGGGCGAGGGCGGGCGGTCAGCGGACCTCGACGACCCGGAAGTGCCGTTCGCCGGAGGGGGTCCTGACGACGACGTCGTCGCCCGCGCGTCGTCCCATGAGCGCCCGCCCGAGCGGCGAGACGTACGAGACCCGGCCCGCCGCCGGGTTCGCCTCGCTCGAGCCGACGATCGAGTACTCGAGCGTGTCACTGGCCGTCTCGAGGACGACGGTCGAACCGACGATCACCTCGTGGACCGTCGCCTCGTCGACGACGTGCGCGGTCCGGAGGATCGCCTCGATCGCCTGGATGCGGCCCTCGATGAACGACTGCTCGCGGCGGGCTGCCTCGTAGTCGGCGTTCTCGCGCAGGTCGCCGAGTTCGCGGGCGGCCTTGATCCGGGCGACGATCGCCGGGCGCTGGACGTCGCGCAGCTCGGCGAGCTCGGCCTCGAGCCGCTCCAGCCCGGCGGGGGAAAGATACGTCGGGGCGGGCTTCGGGGGCTCCTCCGTGGCCGCGGCGCTCCGCGCCCGGCGTGCCGGCTGACCGACGATCGCGCTGCCGGTGTCCGCGGCGTGCCGGGCCGTGGCCTGCCGGGTCGAGGCACGCGACGGTGCCGCGGCCGAGCGCTCTGGCGACCCCGCCCGTCCGGCGGTACGGCTCGGGGCAGCCCGCTGCGCAGGTGCAGTCGCCGGCGCCACGGAGCGTCGGACGGCGGTCGGAGCACGCTCCTCGGCCGCCAGCAGCGACCCGGTGATGCCGTGGTGCTTGCGCATGCCGATGGCCGATTCGAGGTTCGCGAACGGGAGGACGACCGACGCGTCGTGGAGGGCCGTCAGCTCGGCTGGCGGAACCGATTCGGCGAACGTGGCGAGTAGCGCGTCCTCGTACTCTTCGACCGCGCCGGTCTCCGCCCACCAGACGCGTGCCTGGTCGAGACCGCGGAGCGTCTTCAGCCAGTGCCCGCCCGAATGGGGACGCCGCGAGCCGAGTTCGGTCGCGTAGAGCGCCCCGGCCCGCGGTCCGAGCGCCTTCGTCGTCGTGCCGATGTAGAGGACGGTCTGAGAGGGTAGCCAGAAGGCCGCCAGGCGGCGCGCCAGCTGCCGGCCGTCGGGTCGCTTGCCATCGAGACGGAGCGTCGGCACGCGCTCGATCCACCGCCCGCAGATCGAGGCGTCGACCGGTGCATGGGCGAGCGGTTCGGCGAATTCGACGACGAACAGGCCCGGCCGCCGGCTGCGGACCTGGGCCCCCCAGCGAACGGGTCCGTCCGCGAGCAGACCGACGGTCTTCAGCAGTTCGGCAGCACCGGGCACGCTGGCTCTCCTCGTCGTGTTCGCCGGTCGCACGGAGCGTCCGGTCCGGCGAGAAGCTTATGCCGGCTGCGATCGGGGCGTCAGAACCGGCCGGGGACGACGCCGGAGCGGGCGCCGGAGCGGGCGCCGGTCAGGTCGCCAGGCGCGTCCGAACCTCGGCCAGGTGGCTCATCGTCTCGAGGTCGAACGGATCACAGAAGATCCAGATCGAGTGGCCGACACCGACCTCGACATACGCGCGGAGCGTCTCGGCCACCTCCTCGGCCGTGCCCCCGGCATCGAGGAGGTCCTCGTCGGGCTGGGGGTGGTGGGCGCGCCGGACCAGTTCGTAGGCGGACTCGGCCGCGGCACGCGACTCGCGGATGACGACGTTCTGGGTCACCGAGCGCTCGATCCCACGCTCGTCACGGCCGACCGCCGCGCAGTGCTCGCGGAGGACGGCATCGGCCTCGGCGATCACCGCCGGCGTGCCGTACGCGTTCCAGATGTCGGCATGGCGGGCGACGGTCCGGAGCGTCTTCGTCCGGCCGGAGCCGCCGATCAGGATCGGCAGCCGGGCCTGGAGTGGTCGGGGCGAGGCGAGCGCATCGTCGAACGAGTAGAAGCGGCCGGCGTGGTTGAACCGTTCGCCCGCGAGCAGGCGCCGGACGAGGCCGATCGCCTCCTCGAGCCGGTCGAGGCGCTCGCCCATGCTCGCCCCGAAGTCGAAGCCGAAGGCCTCGTGCTCGCGCCGGAACCAGCCGGCCCCCAGGCCGAGGATCGCCCGGCCGCCGCTGACGTGGTCGAGCGTCGTCACGATCTTGGCGGTGAGACCGGGGTTGCGCAGGGTGTTCGCGCCGACGAGCAGGCCGAGCGTCGCCCGTCCCGTCAGCGGCGCGAGCGCGGCGAGGGTCGTCCAGCCCTCGAATTTCGGGTCGTCCCAGGGGCCTTCGTCGGTCAGCAGGTGGTCGTCGACCCAGATCGAGTCGAACCCGGCCCGTTCGGCCGCCAGGACCGCGTCGCGCAGGGCGGGCCAGGTCGTCCGATTGAGCCAGAACGCGGCGCCGAAGCGCATCGCTCGATCGGCCACCGATCAGTCGCGTTCCGGCGGGCGGATCCGGCGGCGGGTCGTCACGTCGACGGATCCGTCGCCCTCCATCGCCGGGTGTTCGACGAGCGCGATCAGCCGGCTGGCCATAAACCGTCCGGTGCGCACGACCTGGCCGGTCCGGGTCACCTCGCTCACCTCGACGACACCCCGGGACGTCGTCACCTCGAGCCGGCGGCCGGCCTTCGTGGCCACGATCTCGAATGTCTGGACACCCTGACCGGTATCGACCACGGCCTCCACCCGATCGCCCTTCATGACGCGACGATACACCGTCGTCCAGGCCGGCGGCGACCCCGGTCGCGCGAGGTGCCACCGGAGGCGCTACTGGCCGAATCGGCGAGTCCGCTGCTGGTAGGTCCGGATCGCGCGCAGGAAGTCGATCTCCCGGAAGGCCGGCCAGTACGCGTCGCAGAAGTAGTACTCGCTGTAGACGCTCTGCCAGGGCAGGAAGCCGGAGAGCCGGACCTCACCGCTCGTGCGGATGATCAGGTCGGGGTCCGAGCTGCCCCGCGTGTAGAGGTGGGCGGCGAGCGCGTCGGCCGTGATCCGCTCGGGGAGCTCCTCCGCCGTCGCGCCCGTGGCGACGAGCTCGCGGACCGCCGCCCGGGCCGCCTCGACGAGCTCGTCCCGACCGCTGTAGGCGAGCGCGACCGTGACCTGGAGCGCGCCGTCGATCTGCGAGAGGTTCGTCGACGCCGCGACCGCCTCGCGGAGCCGGTCGGGGAGCGGATCCCGGCGGCCGATCACCTTGAGCCGGATCGGCACCTTCGTCCGGCGACGCCCCTGGGCCATCGCGGCCAGCGATTCGGCCGCGACGTCGGCGATCGTGTCGACCTCGTCGGCCGGTCGGGCGAGGTTCTCGAGCGAGAGCGCCCAGAGGGTCACCTCGCGGATGCCGAGCTCGGCGCACCAGTCGATGAGTTCGAGCGCCTTCTCGGCGCCTCGCCGGTGGCCGACGCCGATGTCGTCGTAGCCCTGGTGGAGGGCCCAGCGCCGGTTGCCGTCCATGATCACCGCCACGTGGCCGGGGCGCGGTGCCGCCATCACCTCGCGCCGGAGTCGGCGGGTGTAGACGGCGTAGACCGGACGGAGGAGCAGGTCCGCGAGACGGGCGCCGAGGGTGTCGAGGCTCGGGGCGATCCGTGACAGCCGGCGGGCGAGCCGGCCCGGGAGGGAGCGGTTGGCCGGGAGCTCGCCGAGCGTCGATCGCTTCACGTCCACGTCCATGATGCTCCGCACGACGTTCCGATGGGCGTCCGCGTGACGGCCGGCCGCCGGGCTCGTCCCATCAGCGGACCAGACGGGTCGTCGCTCACGGTGCGGCCGATCCCGGGGCTGGTGGCGCGGGCGATCCCGCAGCCG
Source organism: Chloroflexota bacterium (assembly GCA_021801545.1). Classification (GTDB taxonomy): domain Bacteria; phylum Chloroflexota; class Limnocylindria; order Limnocylindrales; family CSP1-4; genus JAKAHU01. Next base: position 4,457 of record JAJYXX010000055.1, read on the forward strand.
GGCTCGCCGCCGGGCTGGCTGCCGGCGCTGCGCCGGCAGCGGCGATCGCCTCGGCGATCACGTCCGGGGTCGAGACGCCCTTGATGATCCGCGCCGCGCCCGGCCCGACGATCCGCAGCGTCGGGGTGGATTCGATCCCCAGCGCGCGCCCCGCGGCGGTCTCCGCGGCCACCCCCTCGGCGACCGCCGGATCGTCGAGGCAGGCCGTGAACGCGTCCTTGCCCAGGCCGGCGAACTCCGCCAGGGCGACCAGCGTGTCGCGCCGGAACGCCCCCTGGTTCTCGCCGCGCTGGGAGGCGAAGAGGAGGTCGTGATAACGCCAGAACTTGCCCTCGCGGCCGGCGCAGCGAGCGCCGACGGCGGCGTCGACCGACTCCTGGCCGAGGAAGGCGAAGTCGCGGAAGCGGACGCTGGCGGCGCCGGTCGCTGCGTACTCGCGCAGGATCGTCGGCTCGATCCCGTGGGTGAAGAGGCCGCAGTACGGGCACTGGAAGTCGGCCCAGATCTCGATCGTGACCGGGGCGCCGGCGACGCCTACGGTCGCGCCTTCCATGGCGAAGCTCGAGGTCGGGCTCGGCGACACCGACGGCGAGGCGGACGATGGCCTGGCACCTGGGAGCGCCCCGAAGGCGGCGAACGCGGCGAGCGTGAGGACGGCCCCGACCGCCGCGGCGACGGGATAGCCGAGGGAACGGCTCCACCCGTGACCGCCCGAGGACTCGCCACCGACCGCCCCGGCCTCCTCCGCCCCGGTCGACTCCTCCGCCCCGACCGGCTCGTCCGGCCCGGCCTCCTCCGCCGAAGCTCCCTCGGTCGGCTGCGCCGCGGGGTCAACCCCGGCGACCTCGGATCGGTCCTCGGTCGGAGTCGGATACGGGTCCATCGGTCCTCCTGGCTGGCCGGTCAGGCTCCCGGCAGTGGATCGGCCGCCGCGGCCGGCCGCCGCGATCACTGTCGCACACTCGCGCGATCGCGGCGGCCGGAGCCCCGCGCCCCCCGCGATTCGCGCGACATGCCGCCGCGGGCATCAATCGGCGAGGCTCATCACCTGGGCGGTGATGAGCCTCGCCTCGTGGATCACTCGCGGGTCCTGGTTGTCAACGGCCTCGACCCGCGGGCCGGCGATCAGGCTGTCGGCGCCGTGTACGACCCACCGGTTGCGTAGCGGGCGATCACGTCGACGACGACGCCGACCACCAGGCCACCGATCAGGGCCGGGATGAGCGCCAGGCCCTCCCAGACCGGCTCGAACGTTCGCCAGTCGACGATGAACTCGCTGGCGAACAGGCCGCCGATCAGGGCAGCGACCGCGACGATGACCCAGTGATAGTTCGTCTTCACGTCACCGATGAACTGCGCGGCGACGCCGATGACGAGGGCACCGACGATCAGGAGGACGGCGCCCCAGACGCCCATGTCAATCGCGAACTCCATCGCAACCTCTCACGACCATCAGATGCCCGGCCGAGGCTGCGCAGGCGCTGCGCCCCCGCCCCGGTCGGGTCGCAGATCCCTTCCTCCCTGATGGTCCCAGAACATTGAACGCCCCGGCGCGCGTTCGCACCAGTGCCATCGGTACGAATCCGCTGGGGCGCGAGGCCCGTCAGGCTCGAAGCCCTACGATGGTCCGTGCGACCGCCCGGTCGCGCGGAGCCGGGAGATGACACCCATGAGCCAGGTCGATGTCGATGCGCTGCGCCAGACGGTCCGGCAGATCCTCCACGAAGGTCACGACGCGATGCGGGAGATCGTCGCCGACCTCGACGGGGATGCCCTCGGTTGGCGCCCCGGACGAGACACGAACTCGATCGCCGTTCTCGTCGCGCACAGCCTCGATGCCGAGCGATTCCTCGTGGCGACGGCCGCGGACGTCGAGATCGAGCGCGATCGCGAGGCGCAGTTCCGGATCGAGGTGGCCAGGCCCGATCTGCTCCTGGCACTCATCGACCAGCAGGAACCGGCGATCGACGCGCTCCTCGACCGGGTCACGGCGGCGAACCTCACGGCCGGGATCAGCCGGCCCGGGCGGACGCACGCGGGCGCCTGGTGGCTCCTCCACGCCCTCGAGCACACTCGCGAGCACGTCGGCCAGGCCGCCCTCACCCGCCAGCTGTACGGGCAGCGGTCCTAGGCTTCGCGGTAAACCCGGTCGTGCTCCCGGACGTGATCGGTCACCTTGAGCGCCACGTCGTCACCGGGAGCCGCCTCGGTGACCGGCGCGTGCTCGACCTCCATCGACGTGACGTCCTGCACGAGGTCGGTCGTGTGGCCCTGGACGTGGATCCGCTCGCCGACCTTCAGAGGCGCCGTGAGACTGACCGCCGCGACGCCGAGGTGCGTGAAATAGTGGGTAACGGTCCCGATCGCTTCCTCGGGCGGATGACCTGCTGACATTGCCCACCTCCTCGGCGAAACGGTAGCGCGCCGGACCGCCGCCGTCGAGGGCCGGATGGGCCCCGGACAGACGTCGACCCACGCCTGGTCGAGCGTGGGTCGGCGGAACTGATTGGCACCGTGACCGTACGGCAGCGTCGCCGCCGCCGGTCACCCGGTGAGGCCCGCCCGCGTGTCGCTGCTGATGTTCCCCGCACGGGGGATGGTGGCGAGGTTGCTCGAGCCGTGCGTCGCGTCCGCGGTTGTCGGCAGCGTGGACGAATGCGTGTCCGCCCGAACGCTCCGATCCAGAGAGGCTCTCTGCGTGCGGTGCTGATTCGTCATGCTCGGCAACGCTCCTTGGCCCAAATCCTACCGCTCTCCTGTCGGATGACCATACCCCCAGGGGGTATACGATCGTTCCGCTGCACCTGGCTCGTCCGGCCTGCTGTCCCGGCCCTGCCCGGCGTCCGGTGCGACATGGACGATTGGGGCCGCGGCCACCCACGGCGAGCGCTGGGATCCGAACGTGCGCGCCGGAGCCGTT
>JAJYXX010000250.1 GCA_021801545.1 Chloroflexota bacterium
GGGCAGCGTGATCGGGCTGTGCTTGCATCCTAGGAGACGGGAGCGGTGCGGTGGAGGGCGCAAGAGGTACCACGAGGCGGGGCCAGTGGTACCGGCGCGCCGATTCGGGGACGGCCGGGTACGATATGGCGGTGATCCAGTCTGATGGTGCAGCCCCGCCCCTCGTCCCGACCGGCTCCGGCACACCGGCGGTCGTTGACACGCTCGGTCGGCCGCTGCGCGATCTCCGGCTCTCGGTCACTGACCGCTGCAACTTCCGGTGTGTCTACTGCATGCCCAGGGAGGTGTTCGGGCGGGACTACGCGTTCTTTCCCCGCTCGATGGTCCTGACGTTCGAGGAGATCACGCGGCTGGCCCGCCTGTTCGTCGGGCTCGGGGCCGAGAAGTTCCGGATCACCGGCGGCGAGCCGCTCGTCCGGCACGACCTGCCCGAGCTCGTCGCGATGCTGGCCGAGCTTCGTCGGCCGGACGGTCAGTCGCTCGACCTGACGCTGACGACGAACGGGGCTGCACTGCGGGCGCTGGCCGGCCGGTTGCGCGAGGCGGGCCTGCAGCGGGTCACGGTCAGTCTCGACTCGCTCGATGACGCTGTCTTCCGGGCGATGAACGGGGTCGACTTCCCGGTCTCGCGGGTGCTCGACGGGATCGCCGCAGCGGTCGCGGCGGGCCTGGCACCGATCAAGATCAACATGGTCGTCCGGCGCGGGATGAACGAGTCGAGCGTCCTGCCGATGGCCCGCTGGGCCAGGGAGAACGGCCTTGTCCTGCGCTTCATCGAGTACATGGACGTCGGTCAGAGCAACGGCTGGCGGCTCGACGAGGTGGTGCCGGCCACCGAGCTGGTCGCCCGGATCGATGCCGAGCTGCCGCTCAAGCGGATCCCGGCCAGCTACCGCGGCGAGGTCGCGACCCGCTGGCGCTACCGCGACGGCGGTGGTGAGATCGGGCTGATCGGGTCGGTCAGCCAACCGTTCTGCGGCGACTGCACCCGGGCCCGACTCTCGGCCGACGGGACGCTCTACACCTGCCTGTTCGCGGTCCGGGGCGAGGACCTGAAGTCGCTTCTCCGGTCGGGCCGGTCCGACGACGAGGTCCGGGTCGTGATCGAGCGGGTCTGGCGCCTGCGCGACGACCGGTACTCGGAGCTGCGCTCGGAGGCGACGAGCGGGCTGCCCCGGGTCGAGATGTTCGCGATGGGCGGCTGAGGCAGGTCTTCCCCGCGATGCCTCGCGGCGTACGATCGCGGGACCAGAGGCCGCGGGATGCAGGGCCGCCCTCGGATGGCGCCAGGGCGCCCCGCTGGAGGTGCCCGCGTCCACAGGTTGTCCACACCCGGCCCGAACTCGTGGACGGACGGGCGTCATGCGCGGCGAATTTGTGGATAAGCACGTTGACCCGCCGTCGGTCCGGCCCTATCGTTCGTCTTGCCCGGAGGGGCCGCCAGAACCGAAGAAGTCCGAGATCACATCAAGGGCCTCTTCGCTCGAACGGTCGCTTCGGGCGCTTCGTTGTCCGCCGCAGGGCGGGTGATCGCCCGACGGGGCGGGTTCAGCATCCCGGTGCGGGCCCATCCGCCGGGCGATCGAAGCGTCGGGCTCCCGGCCCCTCGAGTCCTCGTCGGGTACGACGGCCGGCGCGCCCATCCCTCGAACTCCTTCGCAGCGGGGGCAGCACCGTGAACGCCCAGCCCGTCGACCCTTGCCAGCCGATCCCGCCGGTCGATCAGCCGGCCCGCCTGGCCGCCCTCGAGGCGGCGGTCCGGGCCCGAACCGGACTCCGGCCGGCGGTCGGCATCGTTCTCGGCTCCGGGCTCGGCGGGCTCGCCGACGAGCTCGTCGGACCGGTCTCGATCCCGTTCTCCGAGCTGCCCGGCTGGCCGGCCGCGACGGCTCCCGGTCATGCCGGACGCCTGATCCTCGGCCGGCTCGAAGGGGTCCCGGTCGCGCTCCTCCAGGGCAGGCTCCATCTCTACGAGGGCCATGATCCCGGCCTCGTCGTCCAGCCGGTCCTCCTGATGGGCCGGCTCGGGGCGTCGCTGATCGTGCTCTCGAACGCCGCCGGCGGGCTGAACCCGGCGTTCGGGCCGGGGACGCTCATGGTCATCGAGGACCACATCAACCTGACCGGGCGCACGCCGCTCCTGGGACCGAACGCTGACGAGCTCGGTCCCCGGTTTCCGGACCTGACGAACGCCTGGAGCCCGCGCCTGCGGGACCGTCTCCGGGCGGCGGCCCGGGCCGAGGGGGTCGAGCTCGCCTCGGGCGTCTACGTCGGGCTCCTCGGGCCGGCCTACGAGACGCCCGCCGAGGTGCGGATGCTGCGCGGCCTGGGCGGCGACGCGGTCGGGATGTCGACCGTGCTCGAGGCGATCGCGGCGCGCTGGGCGGGCCTCGAGATCTGCGGCGTCTCGCTTGTCACGAACGCCGGGGCGGGCGACAGCGGCACGCCGCTCAGCCACGAGGAGGTGCTCGCCGCCGGCGCGGAGGCGGGACCGCGTTTCGTGCGCCTCATCCGCCGCTTCATCGCCGACCTTGCGCCCGGCGACTGAGTAGGGCCTCGCCGCCGGCTCGGTCCGGGCTGCCCCCGGCAACCGGTCAGGCGTCGAGTCGGCGCGGCGGGGCGTCGGCCGGCTCGCGATCGAGCAGGCGGTCCGTGGCCGGCGTTGCGCACACGTAGTAGCGCAGGAGCGTGCGGCCCGTGTTCTCGACCCGGTGGGCGAGGCCGGGTTCGATCCGGATCCCCTTGAGCGGCTCGAGCGTCTCGGTGGTGGCACCGACGCTGACGATGCCGTGGCCCTCGAAGACGACGAGGGCGTGCTCGGAGCCCGGATGGCGGTGCCAGTCGTCGGCGCCGCCCGGGTCGATCTCGACCTCGCTGACGGTGAACGTGAGCGTCCCGAAGTCGCCGGGCTCGACGAGCAGGCGGCGGCGGATCCCGTCGTCCTCGACGACGCGCGCCCGGTCGCCTCGGCGGACCGGCTCGTCCTCGTCCTCCCAGCGGCGGAGGATCTCGCCCGGCCGGCGCGGATCGGGATCCGTGGCGGCCAGGAGGGCCAGGGCGTCGAGCGTGCCCTCGTTGCGGACGAGGTGGTACTCGGCGGGGGCCTCGTAGAGGACGTCACCGGCGCGGACGACGGTCCGGCGGGCGAGCGCCTCGCCGTGTTCGAAGACGATCTCGCCAGCCGTGAGGTAGACGACCGTCTCGACGCCGTGACGGTGCGGCCCGATCTCGGTGCCGGGCGGGATCCGGTCGAACTGGAGACGGATCGCCATCGACGCCTGGCTGTCGCTCAGCGAGCCGGAGGCTCGCGCTCGGCGACCGCTCCTCCCGCCGCGCTCTGCCGGCCAGCTCTCGCCTTCTCCGACCAGGCAGCGAGGACGACGTCCTTGTGCGGCCGGATCGGGCAGTGGCCGTCGCGGTTGTTCATCTCGTCGCAGTAGCCGAGCGGCACGCACTTCGGGGCGAGGAAGCCGCCGAGGAACGGGCTGACGGTGAAGATCTCGTGGCGGATCAGCTGGAAGAGCCGGCGGATCTCCCACTGGGCCATCGTGCACAGGCGGAGGCCGGACATGTGAATGAGGGCCCGCAGGTTCGTCGTCATCACGAGGTTCGTGCGGGTCGCGTTCGGGAAGACGAACCGCGCGTCCTCGCCAGGAATCCCCGCCTCGACGAGCTCGCCGTACAGCTCGAGGGCGCCGGCGACCTGCTGTTCGTACCGCTCGCGCAGGGCCGGGTCGGCCTCCGCGATGCTGGCCGGCAGCATCGTCGAGGCGCCCTTGTACTTCACGTAGCGCTGGCTCTGCTGGTCGAAGGCGACGCCGGCCCGATGGCGGACGAGCTGATGGCTGAGCGTCCGGCTGACGCCGCTGATCCCGAACGTGAACACGATGTGCTCGATCGTCGAGCCGTGGCCGGACTCAACGACTCCGGCGATCAGCTTCTGCTGTTTTGCCGGGTCGATCTCGCCGGCGACCGCGCGGCGGAAGATCTCGTCGGGTTCGAGCTCGCTGTAGCAGGTTCGACAGGCGGTGTAGATGAGCGGCACGTAGTAGCGCTCGACGATCTCGCGATCGGGGAAGAGGAGCGTCGCCTTCATTCCCAGCTCGTGGCGGCCCGGGTTGCGCGGCATCCGCGGCCGTTCCGGGTTCGTCGGGGCGGCCGGGCCTGTCGCGCTGGCCGCTGCCGGTGTCCCGGCCGGTGCCGGTGTCCCGGCCGCTGCCGGTGTCCCGGCCGGTGCCGGTGCGCTGGCCGCTGCCGGTGCGCCGGCCGCTGCTGCTGACTGCTCGGGCGTCGGGGGCGTCGTCTCGGCCGTCATGTCCGTCCAGCATAGCCGCTCGTTGACTCCGGTGTGGATGGCCATTCCGGGCCGGGGACACGCTGGGTGGATGCCCCCCCGTCCGGTTCGTCGCCCCCCGTCCGGTTCGTCGCCCCCCGTCCGGTTCGTCGCCCCCACATTCCGCGTCATTGTGCGTGCCGGGAACGCTACGCGGAGGCCCGGCCCGCCCCGACGGGTCAACAGGCTCGCGGCGGCCCCGAACGCGCCGCCCGAGTCTCGATATCGCACCGCCTGGAGGCATTGACGAGGATCGCGCGGTCGGCCAGGCCTCGAATCGAGCCCGCTCCGGGGTGGCCGGCCGGCGCGAGTCGGATAGTGTTCCGAGCCCGAACATTGATGAGGAAGGCCGACCTCCGACGTCCGCCGCGACCCCCGGCGCCCGCCGCAGCCCGAGTGCGGCCGAAGGCCCGCGCCACGAACGCCGGCCGGGGACCGCGCCACGAAGGCCGGCCGACCCGCCGCGGCCACGGACCCCCTCGGTGCCCCCGCCGCTCACCCCGCGCGAACCCCGGCCTTCGTCGAGCTGCCGCGGAGCGGAGACCTCCGGAACGGACACACGACTCTTGACGTCTCCCGACCACCGCCGATGATGGACTCATCCGGTCGGAGACGGCGGCGTGCCAGGGGAGCCGTGGAACGGTCGGGGGCGCCCGACCCGCGGCCGGGTGATCCCACCCAACCGCGCCAGGCACCAGAAAGGAAGGGCGAGGCATGGCACAGACTATTCCGACGGCCGCGCTCGATCACGTGGTCGTCGATCGCTACACCGACATCGTCGGGCCGAGCAACGAGATGCTCGGACCGGTCCGCGACGGTGGGCGAATCGAGTACCTGACGGTCCCCGGCTGCTGGGGACCGATGATCACCCCGGCGATCCGCAGCGGCCACGAAGTCACGCTGCCGGTCGCGGTCGAAGGCGCGCAGGTCGGTGACGCCGTCGCCCTCCACGTCGAGAAGCTCGAGCAGGTCTCGCGGGCCACGACGTCGGGCACCCACACCGGCTGGGATGGCCGCTTCCTCAGCGACCCGTTCGTGGCCGGGATCTGCCCGACCTGCCGCGACGCGGGCCGCCACTTTCTCTATCCCGACACGTACCTCGACGGCCTCGGCGAGGGGGCCGTCAAGTGCAGCACGTGCCACTCGGAGGTGATCCCGTTCCACATGGTCGAGGGCTACACGATGGTCTTCGACGATCCGAAGGGGATCGGGGTGACCGTCACGCCCGAGCGGGCCCGGGAAATCGGTCGCGACGGCCGGGCCTGGGTCGGTTTGACCGAGCACAGCCGCCAGCATCCGATCGTCGCTCTCGCGAAGGCGGACCTCGTCGGAGTGATGACCCGCTGCCGGATCTCGGCCGGGAACCTCGGCTCGATCCCCGCGATCGACCTGCCGAGCTCGCACAACTGCGGCGACTTCGGGGCGTTCCTCGTTGGGGCCGAGCACGAGTTCGCGGTCACCGAGGAGCAGCTCGAAGCCCGGACCGACGTCCACATGGACATCGACTCGGTCCGCGAGGGGAGCATCGTCATCGTGCCCGTCAAGGTCGACGGGGCCGGCATCTACGCCGGCGACGTCCACGCGATGATCGGCGACGGCGAAGTGGCGGTCCACACGACTGACATCGGCGCTCGCCTGGTCGTCCGGGTCGAGGTGATCAAGGGGCTCGCGCTCGAGGGCCCGATCCTCCTCCCGCCGGCCGAGGATCTGCCGCTCCTCGCCCGGCCGTTCAGCGCCGACGAGGTCGCCCGGGCGAAGGCGCTGGCCGAGACGAACAGGACCCGGCTCGAGGGGCCGGTCCTGCCGATCCAGGTCCTCGGTTCCGGACCGTTCATCAACGCCGCCGTCGACAACGGCGTCGAACGGGCGGCGAAGCTCCTGGGCATGACCGTCGACGAGGTGAAGAACCGGGCGACGATCTCGGGCGCGATCGAGATCGGCCGCCTGCCGGGCTTCGTCCAGGTCAACCTGCTGGCGCCCCGCGACCGCCTGGAGCGGCTCGGCATCGCCCACCTCGTCGAGGCCCAGTACGGAGCCGCCGCGGGGTGGTGAGCGGGGCGGATTCGTGGCCAACCGACCGAGCTCTCCGGGTCGAGGTCACGCTGAAGGGGTCGCTGGCCACCCGGCTGCCGGGTGGCCGCGGCTCGCTCGAGCTACCCGAGGGGACGAGCGTTGATGGCATGCTCACGATCCTCGGCGTCCCCGAGGTCCACTGCATCTACGTCGTCAACGGGTCGGCCGTGGCGCGCGGCACCCGTCTTCGGGACAACGACCACGTCCAGATCTTCCCGCCGATGGCGGGCGGGTGAGCGATCGTGGGGTCGTCCCGCGGCTGACCGGAGCCCGCGCGGCCGTGTGGCAGCCGTCCCGCGGCTGACCGCCGTCACCCGGTGGCGCCCGGCGCCGCCGTTGCTCGTTCGGCATCGCGGAACCAGGACCAGTAGAGCGCCGTGGCCGCGGTGTACAGGACGATGATCGTGACGAAGTTCACGGCGTAGCCGGTTTCGAAGCCGAGCGTCGCCTGGAGGATCGAGTACCACGGCCCGGCGATCACCCAGCCGAGCGACCAGAGGACGCTCTGCGCTGCCGAGAGGGTCGCCCGCCGCTCGGGCCGGACCTGCTCCATGGCGAACGCGTTCGCGACCGGGTTGCCGGCATTCATCAGCGAGTTCCGCACCGCCATCGCGACGATCACCGTCCACAGGATCGGTGAGAACCCGAGGACGACGAGGAACGGGATGCTCGCGCCCTGGACGAGGACAACCGAGGCCACCTTGCCCATCCGCCGGGCGAGCGCCGGCTGGAACAGGATCGCGATCACGGTCCCGAGCGAGGTGACCGCGAAGACCGCGTTGAGCGAGGCGATGTCGAGCCCAAACTTCGCCTCGATGAACAGATTGAGGAACGGAATCACCTGACCGGCGCCGAGCGAGATGAGGAAGCCCGGCACGAGGAGCCGGACGAACGTCCGCCGGTCGCGCTCGGCGAGGCCAGACAGGCCGGGCTGGCGTCCTGCCCCGGAAGCCGACCGGCGGG
>JAJYXX010000001.1 GCA_021801545.1 Chloroflexota bacterium
TCCGGACGCGGCTGCGCAGGTTCTGCGCCTTGCCGACGTAGAGCACGTCCCCCCGGGCGTCTTTCATGAGGTAGACGCCGGGCCGGGTCGGGAGCTTGGCGAGGGTCGCCGCGAGATCGGGGGTCACGTGTGGATTCTAGTCGGCGCGGTCGGAGCGCCCCGCGAGTCGGCGGGAACCTGTCGTCCGGCTCGCGCTGGCCCGGCCGCGAGCGCGCCGGCTACGGAGCCGACCGCCCGGGCTACGGGGCGCCGAAGATCGCGTGACCCCCGATGCGACGCCAGCGGATCCCGGGCTCTCCTTCGATCTCGACCCACTCGAACGTGGCGCGACCGTCGGGTCCGGTGAAACTCCAGGTCATCTCCCATACGCCGGGTGCGCCTTCGACAGCCTTCACCCGGAGCGACCGTGGCCACGGCAACCCCGGGTCGACTCGCCGTCGCTCGCAGGCCGGATGGAAGTGCTCCCTGACGGCCCTCTGGAACGTTGCACGCTCCTCGTTCGAGAGCCGTGCCCAGTCGCCCTCGAACGCCAGCGTGAGTTCGAACTTCAACGCGCCGACTCAGGCGGCTCAGGAAGTCAGCGACTTGGCGAGGTGCTCGAAGAGTGCGTCGGGACCATCGACGACCGTCACCCGGCCGGCGGCCACGTGCTCATCGACCTCGCGCTCCATCGCCTGCCAACGCTCGGTCCAGAACCAGCGCTGGTTGGCCGGCACCGGCAGGACCGGACGCAACTCGATCCGGCCATCCTCCTGCTCAACGATCTGGACCTGGGCCCCGGGCTCGTCGAGGTGGAGCCGCTTGCGAAGATCGACGGGTAGCGCGATGGTTCCGCGCGCTTGAAGCGTTACGAAGTGCGTCTTCACGCAATGCAGCATAACAGCAATACGGCAGCCGTCAAGGCGCGGAGTGTGCGGCGGGGCGGCGGTACGACGGTGCGGGGGCGGCGGCGAACATCCGGGCGAGCGTCCGGGGCGCGGACTGAGCGCCAGAGGCCCGGAGTGGGGCACTCGGGGCCAAAAATCCTCGTCAACGTGCGGGCGCGAAGCACTATCCGGCTCGTCCCGCTGGATTCGCCACCAGCGGGGCCTGACCAGACGCGATCCGGGCCGGAACTGGCGGTCAATCCTCGCCAATGCTCCAGGGCAGTGCAGTATCGAGCCTCGCAGGGCGCATTGGAGGCGGCCCCATGCCTGCGGACCCAGAGCTGCTGATCCAGTCTCCGCGTAGCGTTCCCGGTCCGCACATTGATGCCATGAAGGAGCGGGCCTCCGCTCCCATGCTTATGGCGTGGACCCAGGTCGGGTCCGCCAGACGCAAGCGATCAGGAAGGAGGCCCAGACCATGGTGTACCTCGGCGTGGACCTGCACCGCAAGGTCAGCCACGTGGTCGCCCTCGGGGAGACCGGCGAGATGATCCTGAACCGGCGCTTCGCCCACGATCGGGAGGCGTTCCGGCGCGTCTTCGGCGAGCTCGAGCCGGAGCCCGTCACGGTCGCCTTCGAGGCGACGTACGGTTGGGGCTGGTTCGCCGACCTCCTCGCCGACGCCGGGATCGAGGCCCACATGGCCCACCCGCTCGCGACCAAGGCGATCGGCGCGGGCCGGGTCAAGAACGATGCGGTCGACGCCGCGATGCTCGCCCACCTGCTGCGGACGAACCTGCTGCCCGAGGCCTGGATCGCCCCGCCGGAGGTCAGAGAGGCCCGCCGACTCGTCCGGATGCGCGCTTCGCTCGTGCGGATCCGCTCCCGGCTCAAGTGCCAGGTTCATGCCCTGTGCGCCGACGCCGGTGTGCCCGTGCCGGTGAGCGATCTGTTCGGGCGAACGGGGCGGGAGCTGCTGGCGACCCTGGTGCTGCGGCCGATCTCGGCCGGCCGGCTGGCGGCGCATCTGCGCCTCATCGATGACCTGGGCCGCGAGATCGTCGCCGCCGACCGGGAGATCGTCGCGACCTTCCGGGGCGACGAGCGGATCCGCCGGCTGACCCCGATCCCGGGGATCGGCGTCCTCACCGCGGCGACGGTCGTGGCCGAGGTCTGGGACGTCGGTCGCTTCGAGAGCGCGGACCGGCTCGCCAGCTGGGCCGGCCTGACCCCGACCGAGCGCAGCTCGGCCGACCACACCAGGCGCGGCCGCATCTCCAAGCAGGGCAGTCGTTGGCTGCGCTGGTCGATGGTCGAGGCCGCCACCAAGATCGGCCGGAGCGCGGTGAAGCTGCACCGCTTCGCGGCCCCGATCGCCGAGCGACGGGGAACCAAGATCGCCCGGGTCGCCCTCGCCCGGCGGATCCTCACCCTCGCCTTCTATGCCCTCCGCGACGAGCGGGGCTGCCGGGACTACCCGCCGCTCTCAGCTCCGTCGCGCCGGTCGGTCACGGCGCGCTCGCTCCTCGTCATGGCCTCACCCGACGGCCGCAACATTGATTGAGCCGCCTCTCCGGCCGCATGCCACCATGAGGTTCCGCCCTCGAATAGATGACTGACCGGAGCGATCCCGGCCATCGGCCTGGTGTCCGCGGCCGACCCTCGCGACCGACCCACGAACGGAGATGACCCGATGCCGCCCCGCCCACCCCCTTGACGCCGGCCCGCTCCTTCATAGATGACGAGGAGGGCCGGTGGGTGAGCGGCGAAGTGGGGCACATGAACGAGGAGCCGGACGTCAGGCCGAGATGCGGCGAACGCCCTCGACGGTGTCGAGGTCCCGGTCGAACGACGCGACGGCCGGCGGTCCGACATCGAACGCCACCGCGGCCAGATACGCGTCCGCGAAATCGAGCTTCGATTCCCGCCGTACAGCCCGAGGGCGCGAAGAAGCGTCGCCCGCTCGGCGAGGACGAGCCCGTCGGCCTCGAGCAGGGACCCAAGTTGCCGGGTGCTGACTTGCCGCGTCCAGCCGAGGAGCGAACGGGCGACGTAGACGAGCTCGACCACCACGATCAGGCTCACGACGAGGCCGATCTCGCCCCCGGCCACCCGACGGAAGATGCCGAGTACCGGCTCGTGGAGCGGATGCGCGGGTCCGGCGAGCAGCACGACGAACAGGTTCGTGTCGGCGTAGGCGAGGCCCGGGCGACGATAGGACGGCCGGCCCCTGCGAGCCCTCCGACTGATCACGTTACCCAGCGCGAGCCGGTCTGCCACGTGCCAAACGGATCACTGATCCGGGGCTCCGCGCGGCGTTGAGGTCTTGCGAGGCGGACCGCCATCGCCGCCCGCCCAGCCATGCCGGGCGAAGCGTGAAAAGAGGGCGAAGCGGGTGCCTCGCCCTCTCGAGTGCTACGGGCGGATGTCGGTCACGGCGTCACGACGGGGCAATTCGGTGCCGCGGCCCCGTTGCTGTCCGTGCACGTGATCCGGCCCTGGATCGCCGGGCTGATCGGGCTGTTCGCCGTGATCCAGTCGGCGACGACCTGGTCCATGATCGCCTGGGTCACGTACGTCGGCTTCGTGTTCACGACGGGATAACCGTCGCCACCGCTGGCCATGAAGTCGTTGATCGCGATCTTGTAGGTGGCGCCGGCCGTCAGGTCGATCGGCGTGCCGGTGCAGGAGCCGGCCGCGGCCTGCTCGACGGCGCCGGTCACCCGGTCACCGGCCGGCAGCGAGATGTCATACGTGAAGCAGAGGCCGGACACCTGCGGGAAGCGGCCCGCGACGCTCGGCATCGGCGATACCCCATTCTCGAGGAACGTCTTGAGCTCAGCCCCCGTCACGTCGACCGTCGCGACGATGTTCCCGAACGGCAGGACCGCGAGCACCTGGCCGCGGGTGATCGGGTACGGCGGCGGTGTGAACGACGGGCAGAAGTCGGATGGATCGTCGGTCGTCGGGCAGGTGAGGTTCGCCCGCAGACCGCCGGCGTTCGTGATCGCGAAGTCGACGCCGATGCTCGCGTAGGTCTCCTGCATGGCGTCGGTCACGACGTTGCCGACGAGCGACTCGCACGTCCGGCCTTCCGCATTGCCGCACGCGTCGCTGCGCGGCACGGCGACGGTCGAGTTCCCGATGACCGTGCCCAGGATTGGCGCGAGGGCCGCCTGCAGCTCGCTGATCCGGGCCTGGATCGCGGAGTCCGGCGTGACCCCGATGTTCCAGGGCTTGTGGATGTCGGCCGTCTTGTACACGACCGCCTTGGTCGCGGTGTCGACCACGAGACGGATGCGGGCGAAGCGGATCCCTTTGCCGAGGTTCTCGACGACGAGGACGCCGTTCGGCCTGGTCGTCAGGACCTCGCGGGCCGTGTGATCGCCGATCGCCGCATCCACGCCGACCAGACTGTCTGCAAGGTCGATGAGCGGACCGGTCGGGCTTGTCGGCGTTCCGGCCGTCGCACCCTCGTGGCCCAGGGCGACGATCGCATCGACCTTCGAGGCCTTCAGCTTCGCCGCCTCGGCGTTCACCGCAGCGAGCGGGTCGGTGACCTCGAACGGCCCGAGCTTGCCGGGAAAGATGAGCGTCTCGAGATCGGCGTTCGAGAAGCCGACGACGCCGAGCTTGAAGCCCTCGAAGTTGAAGACCGCCGAGGGCTGCCAGCCGGGCGCCACCGTCCCACCCGGCTCGGGGACGATGTTGGCCGATAGGTACGGGAAGTCCGCGAGCGGCACGAGCTCGTTGATGAAGTGCTCATAGCCCGCGTCGAAGTTGTGGTTGCCGACGCCGTCCGCGCTGAACCCCATGAGGTTCATCAGCTCGACGGTCGGCCGGTCCTCGAAGAAGCCCGAGATCGGGGGCGTCGCGCCGACCGAGTCGCCGCCGGCAACGGTGATCGAGCCGTCCGGCGCCTCGGCGCGGTAGACGTCGAACCACGGCTTCAGGAAGGCGGCCCCACCGATCCCGAACGAGGGGCCCACGCTGTCGGCCTTCGCGGAGAGCGGCGTGAGCTGACCGTGGTAGTCGGTGATGTCGAGGATCGTGGCGACCTTCCAGCGCCCGGGCTGCGGGAACAGCTGGGTGAGGATCTTGCCGCGGGCGTTCTGCGGACCCGGGATCCCCATGAGGAACGCGATCGTCGGGGCCAGGTCGATCGCCCGGATCCCGGCGACCGGACCCTGCTTGCGGATGCCCGGGCCAGCCGCCACGAACGCGGCATGCATGTTGACGTTCGCGTCCAGGTCGACCAGGTCCGGCCGGTAGCCGTGCTGGCCGAAGAACTGGCTGAAGGCGATCCGCACGCCCGGCGTCGCGGCGTCCCACTGGTAGGGCGGCCGGAGGACGACCACGACGTCGCCGCTCCGATTCGGGTGGAGCGAGTCCGAGCCGTCGACGTCCCGCAGTTCTTCCTTGAGGAAGACCGCGTCGACGACCTGCTTGCCCGGGTTGGCCGGGTCAGTGAGACCCTCGAAGGCGGTGACGATCGCGGCGCGGACCTCGGCGTACGTGGTGCCCGCGGGCAGCGAGGGGTTGACGTAGAACTGCGCAGTGCCGCCGGCCCAGCATGCCTTCGCCAGGTCGGTGACCGCGGCGCCGCAGTTCAAGGCGGTCGAGGCACCGCTCGCCTGAACCGGGATCCCGTCGACGGTCGTCTCGAAGAGGATCCGCCGGGCGTTGACGGCGTACCACTGGGGCGCGAAGCCGTGGTCGGCCGACGCGAACGTCGTCGGGTTGCCGCCGAGGAGTTTCCGCCCCAGGGCGAGGGTGCCGTCGGCCTCCTCGTAGGCGGAGCGGATGTAGCCCTCGCGGATCGCCAGTCGTCCGTCGGCGACGTTGTCGTTCGTCGCATCGTCGTAGTAAGGGTTCGGGTCGCCGTCCATGTCGGTCGGCGTGACGAGGGCCATGAACTGGTGGCTGAACTCGTCGGTGACGGGGTAGCCGAGCATCAGCAGGTCGGGCTCGACGCCGAGGCCGTCGACCGTGCCGCCACCCACGGTGGGGACGGGATCGCTCCCCAGGATGTACCGCAGGTACGCCCAGTGGGCCCCCTTCCACATCAGGCCCTGCTCGACGTAGGTCTCCTCGTCGACGATGCCCGCCTCGAGCGCCGCGTAATCGGCCGCGGTCGAGCTCGCGAAGCTCGCGTTGAGGGTTTCTTCGAAGCCAAGCGGAGTGGCGCAGTCGAGCGCGTAGGTGCAACCGTTGTAGGTCGCGTTCGCCCGGGCGATCGAGGTGAAGTAGATCCGGAACTGCGAGAGGTCGGGCGCCAGGTCGATCGCCTTGAGGTAGAAGCCGGCGGTCTGACCGGCGCGCGGGCCGGTGAGCGTCACCTTGACGTCCGCCCAGTCGCCCGCGGTGAGGTCGGCCACCGCCGCGGAGCCGTCCTTCGCGGCCGTCGAGGGCACCACGACGACGGCGTCGTAGTTCGTCCTCGCGTCGTCACTCGAGTCGTAGACGTAGAGGTCGAAGGAACGGGTCGGGTTGGCGGCGGCGAAGGTGGTGGTCAGCGTCAGCCGCTCCTCCATCGCTGGGCTGAAGGAGACAGGGACGTTCGACCAGCCGGACGCGGGGTCGAGATCCACCCGCTGGTAGTCGACGCCGAACGCGTTCGCGCCGCCCGGCTGTCCGGGCAGGTCGTAGTTGACCAGGACGCCGCGGCGCGAGAAGAACGACCGGAAGTCGACGACCGGACCCTGGAGCGCCGGCACGAGACCCCGCGAGCCGACCCATTCGACGGAGACGACCGTCTTGCCGGCCCGCTCGGCCGCCTGCTGGATCGTGTCGGCCTGGAGGATCCCCGGCGCGTAGGCGCTCGTCCCGGAGGTGAACGTTGCGCCGCCCCGGTGGAACGTGTTGTTCGTCGAACCGTGCTCACCCGGGTAGGTCCCGGTCGCGAGCGTCGCCCAACCGACGCCGGTGTTCGGCGGGAAGGCCTGGACGAGCCCGTTGTCCCCGCGGACGCCCTGTTGCATGAGGTTCTTGTATGTCGGCATGAACCCGGCGGCCGTGTACTTCTCCATGAGATCGGGCCGCATCCCGTCCGACGCGAAGAAGACGACCTTCTCCGCGCTCGGCTTGGTGGCCGGCGGAGGCGGGTTCTCCGGTCGCGCCGCGAGGCCGGTACCGGGCAGCAGTCCGGCCACGAGCGACAGGACCGCCAGGAGGATGAGGGGACGGAGGGGTCGCGAACTGCGCATGAGGCACCTCCAGCAGCAGGGACGCGTGACAGGGGCCGGGGGAGTGGTTCCGCCCGTATCTGCACCGGTCCACCCTGTGCCGGACAAGATAGCGCTCCGTGAACGCCCGGTAAACGCCTGGTCGCCGGAGGTGGTGCACGAGTGCACCACTCTTGCGCGAGTAAGCGGCCGCGAAGCGCCTCGTGCGATGCTGGGCGATGACCCTCCACCCCCCGGTCGAGGCCCTCCTCGGCCGGCTCGCGCCCGACCAGCGAGCGGCGGCCACCGCCCCGCCCGGACCGAC
>JAJYXX010000335.1 GCA_021801545.1 Chloroflexota bacterium
GCGGCGCGGACGTCCTTCGCCTGTGGGCGGCGGGGCGGGAGGGCCACATCGTCGACCCATCGCTCGTCGAGGCGATCGACGACGTCGCCGGGCTGAGCGTCCACCCACTCGTCCACGGCCTCGTCGCTGGGTGGGTCATCCGCCGGAGAGATGCGTAGCCGTGGACGGCATCGATCAGCCCGAGCCGGCGACACGCTGGTCGGATGCGGCGGGATCGCCGTCGTCCGGCTCGAGGGTGATCCCGATCCGGGGATAGGTCGCGAGGTCGGCCGCGGTCGTGAACCTCGCGGGTTCCCGGTGCTCGGGCAGCTCCTGACGGGCGGAGACGTCGCACTCGCTCTCTTTGCCGCAGCGCTTGCCCGGCGGGTCAGCCGGCGTATTCGGGATCGGGCGCGAACATCCCCGCGCCGTCGAATGCGATCGACTCGAGCTCACGAACGACCTCGCAGCGGCCGGTCGCCAGGACTTCCTCGAGCGCAGGCTCGCTGACGTACATGAGCTCGAGGTGCTTGGTGTCGCGGATCCTGACGATCCGCGCGTCCGGCGGCTCGACCTTCAGACAGCAGGCGATCGCGACGAACAGCGCCTGCTGGTCGGTCTCGACCGTCAGCGCGACGCGCCCCCCTTCCGGCGTCTTCGCCGTGATGCAATTCATGTACGTCTTGTGCGCGTCCATCTTCTCGACCGTTCGTCGCAGGACGACGTCGGCCATCCCGATCCCGACGGCGTTGCCCTCGGTCTCGGCCGTGAGGTCGCGGACGACGATCCGCTGGACGCTCGGGCCGGACCCAGTCGGGCCCGTGTAGTAGCGGCCGACGACGTTCGAATCCATCCCCAGCCCGCTGATATCCTTGCCGATGGCGTCGAGCACCAAGACGTCGATGTTGTCAATCGGGAGGTGCGCCATGCGATCGCGGGCGATCGCCAACAACTGGCGCTCGCGGTCCCAGATCCGCTCCTTCGGGACCGCCTCGATCTGCCAGATGCGGGCAGCGCCATTCTCGACTAGGGCGAGGCCGAAGGGGATGTTCACCTTCGAGAGGGTGAACTCGGCAACGGCCGGGATCAGCTCGTGGAATGTCGCGAAGCCCTGCCGATGGAACGTGTCTGCGCCCTTCTGCTTGCCGAGCCCGATGGCGATCATCTTCATGAGACCGCTCTCGACCTCACCGCTGAAGTCGGTGTGCGGCTTGACGCGGTTGATCGGTACGATCACGTCGGCGCCATCGAAGGCGTTTCGGTCCACGAAGACCGGCACCCCCGCCCTCACCTCACCGAGTTCCACGGTCTCCATGCTCGAGCGGATCTCACAGCCGATCGACTCGGGCGTGATCCCGTAGGAGGCGAGCACGTCGAGCTGGCCGGCAGGCGTCGCGCCGCCATGGCTCCCCATCGCAGGCACGACAAAAACCTCGGCGCCGCGAGCGCGGATCCAATCGACAGCGCCACGGACGACCTCATCGATCCGGTCGATGCCGCGGCTGCCGACGGCGAGGCAGACACGGGCACCGGCCGGGATGGCTGCAGCAACGGGTTGTAGTGCGGCCGCAACGGCAGCCGCGACGTCCTCAACCTCTGCGGGATCCATGCGGTGCCGGACGAGGGCCCAGCGGGGGAGCGTCCCATGCGTGAACTCGTTGAACTGCCCGCTGCCCGTGGCCTCGAGCTCACGGGCAGTGATGGGCGGGTCCGCGAGCTTCCCGGGCATGACAGCGGCGTGCCCGCTCGTGTCGTGGTCCATCGCGGCACTCGCCTCCCGCGTCTCGCAGCACGGCTCGTGGCTGCATCTCTCCCGACGGTGCCAGGCCCGCCGACGACGCTCACTCTACCGCCTGGGGGCCGCGGGAACGCGCCGACGAGGAGCGGCGCGCCCGCCCCAGGGCGCTCGTGGCGGCCCGGATGTATCGTCATGACGCCGATGGAACACGAACGCGTCGCTGGCGACCCCCGCGCGGATCTTTTGGACAGCGCCCGGCGATCGCTGGCCGACCAGGATCCGTCCGCCGTCGAGTGTTTCGAGCGGCTGCTTGGGATCGTCGAAGGACTCGGGTCGTGCGTCCTGACACTCTCCGGCGGGATCGACTCGAGCTTCCTCCTCGCCGTTGCGGCGCCGCTGCTTGGCGACCGGTGTCTGGCGTTTACCGGCGAATCGGCGGTGGTCCCGGCGTGGGACCGTGACGATGCCGCGGCCGCCGCGGCCGACGCGCGCCGCCATGGTGTGGGCTGGCGGACAATCCCCACGAAGGAGCTCGACGACCCCAGGTACACTCGCAACCCGAGGTCGCGGTGTTACTTCTGCAAGATCGAGATGTACGGGGCAGCGTCGGCGGTGGCCAGGTCCGAGGGTTACGCGTGGGTCGTGGACGGCACGAATGCGTCGGACACTGAACGGCGGGACCGGCCGGGGATGAACGCGGGGATCGAGCTCGGGATCCGCTCGCCTCTCGCTGAGGCCGGGATCACCAAGGATCAACTTCGGCACCTCGCCCGATCGATCGGTGTCGCCGGCTGGGATCGGCCGGCGTCAGCTTGCCTAGCGAGCAGGATCCCGTTCGGCGAGCGGATCACGGTCGATCGCCTTCGGCGCATCGAGGCGGCGGAGCTCGCGCTTCGGGCTCTCGGCTTCCGGCAGGTGCGCGTCCGCGACTTCGGGCGGCACGCCCGGGTGGAGGTCGAGGCCGACGAGCTGGCCGACCTCGAGCACCGATCGGCGACCGTGCAAGCCCGCCTGAGCGAACTCGGATTCACGAGCTGGTCGCCGGCGAGATATGGTGGCACCGGCGCAGGGGACAGCCCCGATGCCCGGCAATGAGGTAGATCCGCCGCTCCACGCAGGCAACGGTGATGCGGCCGGCGTCGAGGCCCTGTTGCAGGGCGTGGCATCGGGTGCGGTCAAGGTTTCCGACGCCGTCGAGTCGCTCCGTCGCGTCCCGTTTAGCGACCTCGGCTTCGCCCGCGTGGACCACCACCGCAGCCTTCGCCAGGGCCTGATGGAGTTCGTCTACGCGCCCGGCAAGACCCGGAAGCAGCTGCTCGCGATCGTGGAGGCGCAGCTGGCGCACGATGAGACGAGCGTGGTCGTGACCCGCGTCGGCCGCCAGGGCGCGGCGGCGGTTCGCGCCCTCGCGGAGGACCGGGGCCTGGGGGTGATCTGGCGCGAGCGGGCACGGATGCTGGCTATCCCTCGTGCCGTCCCGGCTCCGCGTGGCCGGTTGCTCGTGCTCACCGCCGGGACATCGGATCTGCCCGTCGCCGAGGAAGTCGAGCTCGTCGCGACACTGCTTGGCGCGAACGTCCAGCTCATCGCCGATGTCGGTGTCGCCGGGCTCCACAGGCTCCTCGCCGAGCTGCCCGAGTTGACGCAGGCCGACGCGATCGTCGTCGTGGCCGGGATGGACGCGGCGCTGGCGAGCGTCGTTGGCGGCCTTGCACGCGTCCCCGTCATCGCGTGCCCGACGAGCGTCGGGTACGGCGCGACGTTCGGCGGGTTGAGCGCCCTGCTGGCGATGCTGTCCTCGTGCACCCCGGGAGTCGCGGTCGTCAACGTCGACGACGGCGTTGGAGCCGGGACGGTAGGCGCGCTGGTCGTTCGAGGCCGCGGGGCTTGACGGTCAGATCGTCATCGCGCTGAAGCCGCCGTCGACGCGGACCAGGGCGCCGGTCACGTAACCCGATGCTCGCTCCGACGCAAGCCAGATCATCGTCCCAACGAGCTCGTCGGGCTTGCCGAGCCGAGCGGCCGGCGTGTGGTCCATGATCGCGCGAAGGCGGCTCTCGTCAAGGAGCTTGCGATTCTGTTCGGCGGGAAAGAAGCCCGGCACGATGGCGTTTACGCGGATCCGGTGCGGAGCCAGCTCGCGGGCGAGGTACCGGGTCAGGATGTTGACCCCCGCCTTCGAGACGGAGTACGTGAGCACGCGGGACAGCGGGATCTCGGACGACATCGACGAGAAGTTGATGATCGTCCCGCCCTGCCCGCGATCGACCATCGCCCGGCCGAAAACCTGGCAGGCAAGGAAGACCGACGTCAGGTTCGTGTTGATGATCCGCTGCCATTCCTCGAGCTCGATCTCGAAGAACGGCGTTGAGCTGTTCACACCGGGAGCGTTGACGAGGATGTCGACCGGCCCGAGCAGTTCCTCCACGTCGCGGCGAGCGCGCTCGAGCGATCCGCGATCCGACGCGTCGAGCAAGATCGCCTCGGCCCGGATGCCCTGCGCCTGCAGCGCGGCCACGCGCTCGTCCGCCCGCTCGCGCGACCGACCCATCACGGCGATGGCGGCGCCGGCGCCACCGAGCCCGTGACAGACCGCGCCGCCGAGGACGCCGGTGCCGCCGATGATCGCCGCGACGCGTCCGGTCAGGTCGAACAGCCGCGTACCCGCGACTCCATCCGTCGCCATCATGGTTCTCCCTTGAAAGATCGGCCGGACGCGTCCGCGAACGGCCGCAGGTGGCGACCGATGTGCTCGGCGAGCGTCGCCCAGTACGCCTCGCGATGCTGCCAGATCGCCGACCTGAGCTCGTCTCCGAGCGACGCCTGCGCTGTAGTCGCCGGGCTTCCCGGTCCCTGCTCGCCACGGATGACGGCGCCATAGGTGACGTGGAGGATCTCGCGCGTGCTTGGCTCGTCCAGCAGCCCCGCAAGCCCGGACGGCGAGAGCGCCTCGGGCGCCGGGGCGCCCGCGAGCGCCGCCGAAACATGGTAGCTGGCGCGCGCCGTCGTGTAGGCCTCCAGCGCCACCCGCCAGACCCGGCGCATCAGCTCCGGATCCACGGCTGCGATCGTCTGCAGCGCGACGAGATAGCTCGTACCGGACGTTTTCAGGTGAACGTCGCCCCGGGTGCCGGCCCGAACAGCGTCGTAGATCGAGAACTTGTCCGAGCCCGAATGCACGCTGAGCTTGTAAGGACCGAGGCAGCGGGCGATCGCGGTGTGGACGACGACATCCGCGCCGAACGCGCCACGATCCCCCAGGTAGTCGATCCCCTTCTCGAAGCGGCCGACAAAGCGCGGGGCGAATCCGGTCCAGCGCACGCCGAGTCGGCTCAGCTCCGTGGCCAGGTACACGTGATCGACCGGCGTCGTCGGGTGCGCGATCTCGTCGACCGCGACCTCGAGCTCGAACGACCCGCGCCCGCGCGCGGCAGCGAGGTGGCGGTATAGCGTCGCGACGTGGACGACCGCGAGGCCAAACCTTGCTGCGGCAGCTCGGAGCGCGCGCCGCGGCAGCTCCAACGGCCCGGAATCGAGGTCGAGCCAGTCGGGATAGCGCGCCTCGAACGACACGGGAGCGTCCTCGAGGGCGGGCCACGGGACGGCCTCGAACGCGGCCGCGGTCACCGTGTCAGAGGCGTCCACCGGCAGGTCCGGCACGAGGTCGATGGGGTCGGCGGTGAACATCGTGAACCCGGCGTCGATGGCGGCGTTGACGTCGGCGAGGGTCTTGAGATGGTCGGCGTCGGCACCGTAGCCGTCGCGCCAGCCCGACGCGAGCACGCCGAACGTCGCTGCGTCGAGGACGTCGCGGAAGGTGCGACCGGTCCGCGCGAGCTCGCGCGCCGACTGCTGAGCGAGCACCGGGACGATCCCCGCGTTCGCCCGGAACGCTCGGACGTGTCCGGGCGTCGCGAGCCCGAGGCGGTCGCCCGTCCCGGCCGAAGTCCCGGATCCGATGAGTCCCGGACGGAGCCATGGGACCAGCGTGCGCAGGGCAAGTGCGTTGTTGTGATCCGCGGGGCCGACCAGCAGCCGCCCGTCGTGCATCTCGCTCGCCGCGCCGCGGATCCCGGCGGGAACGGCTTCGGCCATGGGTGCCCAGGCGATCACCTCCCAGCCGGACGTGGCGGGGCGCAGCGCGATGCTGGCAGCGCCCACCTCGACGATCGAGGTGTCCAGGCCACCCGCCGCCAGGATCGCTGCTGCACCTGCCTCGCTCCCGGCTCGCGCGTCACCGCCCGCCCCGGCCGCGCGGATCACTGCCACGCCTTACGACTCCTGCACCCAGGCATGGGCCGGATCGAAGTACGGGATCATCTGGCGCCCGTCGCCGGCCATGATCCAGAGGTAGTAGAGCGTGTAGCCCGGCGCCGCCACGATGGGGTGGTAGCCGCTCCGGATGACGGCGGCCTCACCGTCGCGAACCGTGAACGCCTCAGTCCCATCGTCGTCATAGCGGATCTGGACACCGAAGCCCTCCACCGGATCGACTTTGAAGAGGTAGACCTCCTCGAGCCGGACCTCCTCGGGCGGCGCCTGACGGTCGTGCTTGTGGGGCGGGTACGAGGACCAGTTGCCGGGCGGGTTGATCGTCTCGCCGAGGAGGAGCCGGCCTGCAGCGTGCTCGGGCCCGAGGATCGTCCGTACGTTCCGCGCCCAGTTCCCCTTGCCGATGTCGGCGATCCGCTGGTCTTGCGGCCGGATGATCCGCGCCTGCGCCGGCGTGCCGTCGCCGAGTGGCGCGGTCGCGATCGCGAGTTGCGCAGCGTCCTTCGCCCTGAGCCTCAACGCGGTCCCGGGCGGCGCGTAGACGGCGTGACCCGGGCCTTCGAAGACGTTCGTTCGGTCGCCTGCCTCGCCGAGGGACCGGCCGTCGGCCTCCACGTCGACGCCGCCGCCGAGGACGACGACGACCGTCTCGCGTTCGCACGGCGAATCGAACGCCTGACCGGCGTGCAGCTCGGCAAGCTCGAGCCCGATGAGGTCACCTTCGCGCTCGGGGACGACGATGGTTTGGGTCACGGGGTACTCCTTATCTGTGAAGGGACCCGCCTCGATGGGCGGGACGGTGGGGCTCCTGTTCGCCGGAGTGTGCAAACGTCGGGAACTTGCTTCACTTGCTTCACGGGGTATTGACGCGGGTCACCAGCTGCGTCGGATTGACGAACCGCAGGGCGATGACGAGCAGCACGAGCATCATGCCGGTGTACACGACCGCCATCGCGTCGATCGACTGCTGGGCTCGGATTCCGGCGCCGAACACGTTCTCGTAGAGCACGACGACGAGCGTCGAGCTGGTCGGACCGGAGGTCAGAAAGGTCAGGTCGAACATCCCGACGGTGCGGACGAGGACGAGGATCGCCGCTGCGAGGATCCCCGGGACGAGCAGCGGACCGAGGATCCGCAGGAAGATCGTCGCCGTCCCGGCTCCGCACATCCGCGCCGCGGCCTCGATCTTCGGGTCGATCTGCTCGATGAACGGGATCATCACGAGGACGACGAACGGGACCGTGGGCACGAGGTTGGCGAGGATCACCCCGGACAGGCTGCCCGCCAACTGGAACTTGTAGAGGACCGTGGCGAGCGGGATGCCGTAGGTGATCGGCGGGATGAGGATCGGCAGCA
>JAJYXX010000254.1 GCA_021801545.1 Chloroflexota bacterium
GGCCCCGAACTTGCGCTTCAGGCGCTCGGCGATCACCGCGATGTGCGCCTCGCCCATCGCGACCAGGAGCTGCTCGCCGGTCTCGCTCCGGGTCACCCGGGCGGTCGGCTCCTCGTCGAGCATCCGCTGCAGGGCGCCGCTCATCTTGTCGAGGTCGGACTTCGTCAGCGGATCGATCGCCACGACGAGGGTCGGCTCCGGGAACGTGAGCAGCGCCAGGACGAGCGGCCGCTCGCGGTTCGAGAGCGTGTCGCCGGTGGTGGTGACCGCCAGCTTGGCGACAGCCCCGATCTCGCCCGCCTTCAGCTCGCCGACGGGCTCCTGCTCCTTGCCATGGAGGAAGAGGAGCTGGCCGATCCGCTCGTCCTCGCCCCGGTTCGCGTTCCAGGCGTGGCCCTGGCTGTGCAGCGTCCCCGAGAGGACGCGCAGGTACGTGAGGCGCCCAACGAACGGGTCGGCGGTCGTCTTGAAGACCCGGACGAGGAGCGGGCCGTCCGGGTCACTCGGCACCGTCACCTGGGCGCCGGTCTTCGGGTCGGTCGCGCTGACCGGCGGCTCCTCGGCGGCATGGGGCAGGTAGCGAATGAAAGCGTCGAGGAGGGCGCTGATCCCGATCCCCCTGGCGGCACTGCCGACGAGCACCGGGGCGAGGATCGAGTCGCGCACCCCGCGGTGGAGACACGCCTCGAGATCGGCGTCGCTGATCTCCTCGCCCTCGAGGTACTTCGTGAGCACGTCGTCGTCCGCCTCGGCCGCCGCCTCGAGCAGCTGGTCGCGGCGCCGGGCGACCTCCGCCTCGAGCTCGGGCGGGACCGGCACCTCGATCTCGCGCGAGCCGTCCCAGCGATAGGCCCGCCGGTGGACGAGATCGACGTAGCCGCTGAACGTCTCGGCCGCCCCGATCGCGAGCTGGAGCGGGGCGACCTTCTCCCCGAATGCGGTGCGCAGGGCGTCGAGCGCGGCGGTCGGGTCGGCGTTCTCGCGGTCGCACTTGTTGATGAAGAAGCAACCCGCCCGCCCGTTCGAGCGCCCGAGTGCGACCGCGGTCTCGAGCCCCGACTCGACCCCGCCCGAGGCGTCCATGACGAAGAGCGCGCTCTCCACCGCGGCGAACCCCTCGACGACCTCGCCGACGAAGTCGGGGTAGCCGGGCGTGTCGACGAGCGTCACCCGGGTCCCGTCGTGCTCCAGCGACGCGACCGCCAGGCTGAGCGACTCGCGGCGCTTCTGCTCCTCGGGCTCGAAGTCGAGGCTGGCCGTCCCGTCGTCGACCTTCCCCAGGCGGTTCACCGCACCCGTCCGGAAGAGGAGCTGCTCGGCGAGCGTCGTCTTGCCCGACCCGGCATGGCCGGCCAACACGACGCTCCGCAGGTGGAGGAGGTCAACGCTCTTGGTCGTCATCGACTCGCGGTCCTCTCGTCTCGTGCGGGCTCCCGACGGGACCGGGATGCCCGGGCTGCGATCAGTGGGCTGGTTGCGCCCGGGGCACGGACGCGGTCCAGCCATGATAGTCCGCTATACTCGGGCGCGATGTCAGGTCATTCCAAGTGGTCCCAGATCAAGCGTCAGAAGGGCGCCAACGACGTCCGTCGCGGCGCGCTCTTCACGAAGATGGGTCGCGAGATCGCGATCGCAGCTCGCGCTGGCGGCCCCGATCCGGACGGCAACTTCCGGCTCCGGCTCGCGATCGAGAAGGCGCGCTCGGTGAACATGCCCGCCGACACGATCAAGCGGGCGATCGAACGCGCCACCGGCGCCGGCGAAGCCGACCAGTACGAGGAGATCGTCTACGAGGGCTACGGCCCCGGCGGCGTGGCAATCCTCGTCGAGGCCCAGACGGACAACCGCAACCGGACCGCGGCCGAGGTCCGCTCGGTCTTCGCGAAATCCGGCGGCCAGCTGGCGGGCTCGGGCGCCGTCGCCTGGCAGTTCGAGCCGCGTGGCGTCATCACGGTCGCCAAAACGGCCGGCGATCCGGACGAGATCGCGCTGCTCGCGATCGACGCCGGCGCGGAGGACGTCGACACCGACGCGGACCCGATGGAGATCTACACCGCGGCGACCGAGCTCGAGCGCGTCCGTCTCGCGCTCGAGGCGGCCGGGGTGGCGATCGAGTCGGCCGAGTCGGCGATGATCGCCAGGCAGACCGTCGAGCTCGACCCGGCCAAGGCGCGCCAGGCGCTCCGGCTCGTCGAGGCGCTTGAGGACCTCGACGACGTCCAGCGGGTGACGGCCAACTTCGACATCCCCGAAGAAGTGTTCGCCGAGGTCGCCGGGTGATCATCCTCGGGATCGACCCGGGAACCGCGTCGCTCGGTTACGGGATCATCGAGCGGACCGGTGCCCGGTTGCGAGCGGTCGACTACGGCGTCCTCCACACCTCGCCCGAGACGACACTCCCGGAACGGCTCGTCGCGGTCCATCGACTCGTCACCGACCTGATCGAGCTCCACATCCCGGCCGTCGTCGGGGTCGAACGGCTGTTCTTCAGCCGCAACGCCCAGACCGCGTTCGCCGTCGGCCAGGCTCGCGGCGTCGTCCTGCTCGCCGCCGCCCAGCATTCGCTCACGGTCCGGGAGGCGACCCCGAACGTGGTGAAGAGCGCGATCGCCGGCTACGGCGCCGCCGACAAGGAGCAGGTCCAGCGGATGGTCCAGCTCGTCCTCGGGCTGCCGGAGCGGCCGAGCTCGGACGACGCCGCGGACGCGCTCGCAATGGCGATCTGGGTCGCGAACACCGAGCGACCCGGCGAGCGACTGAACTCGGGCCTGCTCGATCGCTCCGCGATCGCCCCGCTCGGGCGCGGCAAGACCCCCTACGAGCGTGCCGTCCGCGAGGCGCTCGAACGCGATCGCGCGGCGTCCGGCGCCGGTGAGGCGGGCCGGCCCCGCCGTCGCCGCGCCTCCTAGCCCGGCGATCGAGCGGTGATCGCGTCGGTCGAAGGGGTCGTCGGCGCGATCTCCGGCGATTCGCTCGTCATCGAGGTCGGGGGGATCGGCTACCGGGTCTTCGCCCCGCCGGCGATCCTCGCCGCCACGCAGACCGGCGCCCGCCTCAAGCTCCATACCTACCACCTCGTGCGCGAGGACCAGCAGGCGCTCTTCGGCTTCCGCAGCCCCGAGGACCTCGGCTTCTTCACCCTGCTCCTGACCGTCACCGGAGTCGGGCCGAAGGTCGCCCTCGCGATCGTCGGCTCGCGGGCGGTGCCGGACCTCCAGCTGGCGATCCTGCAGCAAGACCAGGCGGCGCTCGTCTCGATCCCGGGCATCGGGCGCAAGCTCGCCGAGCGGGTCATCTTCGAGCTGAGGGAGAAGGTCGCTGCCGCCGGCTCGGCCGCGCTCGCCGTGGGCAGCAGCCCCGGGGGAGGGGAGAGTGAAGTTGTCGCCGCGCTCCAGGCGCTCGGCTACTCGCCGCCCGAGGCGCGCACCGCGGCGCGCACCGCACTCGCCGGCAGCGGGCCCACGGCCTCGCTCGAGGAGCGGGTGAAAGCCGCCCTGCGGACGCTCGTGCGCGACTGAGGTCAGACTCGAACAGGTGTACGAAATGGTCACCTGCATGGTAGACTCGCGGCGATGACCGACGACGCCTCGCGCATCCTCGCTGCGGACCTGCTCGATGAGACCGACCCGGTCATCGAGACGACCCTCCGGCCGCGCAGCCTCGATGAGTACATCGGCCAGCGCGAGGTGAAAGCGAATCTGGCGATCCTGCTCGAGGCGGCGCGCCAGCGCGGCGAGGCAGCCGACCACGTCCTCCTCTACGGGCCGCCCGGGCTGGGCAAGACGACACTGGCCACGATCATCGCCCGCGAGCTCGGAGTGAGCGTCCGCTACACGAGCGGCCCGGCCGTCGAGCGGGCCGGCGACCTGGCCGCGATCCTGACGGCTCTCGACGAGCGCGACGTCCTGTTCATCGACGAGATCCATCGCCTGAACCGGGCGGTCGAGGAGATCCTCTATCCGGCGATGGAGGACTTCGCGCTCGACGTCATGATCGGCAAGGGGCCCTCCGCCCGCTCGCTCCGGCTGACCCTCAAGCCGTTCACCGTCGTCGGCGCGACGACCCGCGCCGGCCGGATCAGCAGCCCGCTCCGCGACCGGTTCGGGGCCACGTACCGGCTCGACTTCTACGAGGAGCCAGACCTGACCGCGATCGTCGAGCGCTCGGCGCGGATCCTCGAGGTCGAGATCACGTCCGCCGCCGCCCACGCGATCGCGCGCCGTGGCCGAGGGACGCCCCGGATCGTCAACCGGCTCCTGAAGCGGGTTCGCGACCACGCCCAGGTCCACGGTGACGGGCGGGTCGACGAGGCGGCCGTTCACGAGGCGATGCGGGCGATGGAGATCGACGACGAGGGGCTCGATGCCACCGACCGCAAGCTCCTCGCTGCGATCGTCCAGAAGTTCGGCTCCGGGCCGGTCGGGGTGGCAGCCCTGGCAGCGGTCTTGGCCGAGGAGGTCGAAACGATCGAGGACGTCTACGAGCCGTTCCTCCTCCGGCTCGGCTTTATCGACCGCACCCCCCAGGGCCGGATCGCGACCGAGGCGGCCCGCCAGCACCTGGCCCGGCGCGGCATCGATGTCCCGCCGCCGCGCCGGCCGGAGCCCGAGATGCCCCCGTTGTGGGACGAGGCGATCCTCGGCCCCGGGGGGCCGGCCTAGGTGGCACCGGGTTCCGGTCCGGCCGCCCGGTTCGAGGTTCTCGTCCCGCCGCCGGCGGACGGCTCGACGCAGGCCCGCCTCGGACGCCTCGAGCTGATCCACGGCGTCGTCGAGACGCCCCAGTTCATGCCGGTCGGCACGAACGCGACGGTCAAGGCGCTCGATCCGGACGATCTCGTCGAGACCGGGGCGACGATCATCCTGGCGAACACGTATCACCTCTACCTGCGCCCGGGCCACGAGCGGATCGCCCGGCTCGGCGGCCTCCACCGCTTCATGGCCTGGGAGCGGCCGATCCTCACCGACTCGGGCGGCTTCCAGGTCGTCTCGCTCGGCGATCTCCGGATCGTCGACGACGACGGGGTAACCTTCCGCAATCACCTCGACGGTTCGCTCCATCGGTTCACCGCCGAGCACGCGATCGCGGTCCAGGAGGCGCTCGGCTCGGACATCGCGGTCGCCTTCGACCAGCCCGTCGCGCCCTCCTCGCCGCGCGAGCTCGTCGCCGAGGCGACCGAGCGGACCAGTCGCTGGGCCGAGCGCTCGCTGGCTGCTCGCCGGCGAACGGACCAGGCGCTGTTCGGGATCGTCCAGGGTGGCCTCGAGCCGGACCTGCGGGCCGCCTCGACCCGGTTCATCGCCTCGCTCCCGTTCGACGGGATCTGCCTCGGCGGCCTGGCCGGCGACGAGACGCCGGCCCAACGCGAGGCGACGCTCGAGCTCGCGATCCCGCTCCTGGCCGACGATCCGCGGCCCCGCTACCTGATGGGTCTCGGCTCACCGGCAGACCTGCTCGAGGCCGTCCAGCGTGGCGTCGACCTGTTCGACTCGGTCATGCCCTCGCGGGTGGCCCGCAATGGCCAGTTCTGGGTCCCGGGTGGTCGGCTGAACATCCGCAACAGCCGCTTCCTCGACGATCCGGCGCCGGTCCAGGAGGACTGTCCGTGCCGCGCCTGCCGGCACTTCTCGCGCGCCTACCTCGCCCATCTGTTCCGGGCCCAGGAGCTGCTCGCCTACCGGCTGGCAACTTGTCACAACCTCACCTTCACCCTAGACTTCATGGCCAGGATCCGATCCGCCCTTCGGTCCGGGACGTTCTCTGCCAGCCTGCCCGCGCTTCGCGCGCGCGCCGGCCGGATAAGCGGCAGTGAAGCCACGGTGCAGCCGGCGTGAAGCGGCGGTCTGTAGTCTGGTCACAGTGGAGGCGCACAGATGGGCACCCGGGATCGCCCCCACAGGGAAGCCAAGAAGAAGCCGAAGGACGCCGGCAAGCCGAAGATCCAGCCGCTCCTCGAGCCGCCCCAGCAGGTGGAGGTAGTCCGCAAGCCGCGCAAGCCGCGCGTCGTCGAGGAAGAGACGGACCAGGGCTGATCGGCCGGGCGGTGTCGCAGGACGTCCGCTCCGGTCACTCGCCGTGGTGGCGACCAGGCCAGGAAGACAGGAGCGAGACGGACCGATGGCGATAACCGGAGAGCGGGGGCTCGAGGACCGAAGCGGCGCAAAGTCGATCGCGGAGCGCGGGCGGGCCGTCGACGCCGCGATCCTGGCGATCGAGAAGCAGTTTGGCCGCGGCTCGATCATGAAGCTGGGCTCCTCGGAGCGCCAGCAGGTCGATGCGATCCCGACCGGGTCGATCGCGCTCGATCTCGCCCTCGGGGTGGGCGGCATCCCGCGCGGCCGGATCACGGAGATCTTCGGCCCCGAATCGTCGGGCAAGACCACCCTCTGCCAGCACGTTCTCGCAGAAGCGCAGCGCCGGGGCGGCGTCGTCGCGTTCATCGACGTCGAACATGCGCTCGACCCAGGCTACGCGCGCGCCTGCGGGGTGAACGTCGACGAGCTGCTCGTCAGCCAGCCGGACACCGGCGAGCAGGCGCTCGAGATCACCGAGACGCTGATCCGCTCGGGCGGGATCGACTGCGTCGTCGTCGACTCGGTCGCCGCCCTCGTGCCCCGGGCCGAGATCGAGGGCGAGATGGGCGATTCGTTCGTCGGCATCCAGGCCCGGCTGATGAGCCAGGCGCTGCGCAAGCTGACCGGCGCGGTCAGCCGCTCGAACACCGCCCTCGTCTTCACAAACCAGCTGCGCGAGAAGATCGGGGTGATGTTCGGCAACCCCGAGACGACGCCCGGTGGCCGAGCCCTGAAGTTCTACGCCAGCGTCCGGCTCGACATCCGGCGCGTCGAGACGATCAAGTCGGGGACCGAATCGGTCGGCAACCGCGTCCGGGTGAAGGTCGTCAAGAACAAGGTCGCGCCACCGTTCCGGGTCGCCGAGTTCGACGTCATGTACGGCGAGGGGATCTCCCGCGAGGGCGGCCTGCTCGACGTCGGCGTGGCGATGGACGTCGTCACCAAGACCGGCGCCTGGTTCACGTTCGGGGAGACGCGCCTCGGCCAGGGTCGCGAAGCCGCCAAGGATTTTCTCAAGACCAACTCCGAGGTTGGCGCCGAGATCGATCGGCAGATCCGCGCCAAGATGACCGAGGTCGCGGTTCCCGTCGAGGGCATCGAAGAGGCCGACTGACGGAGTTCTTGCGATGAGCGCGGCAGGTGACGAGCGCCGCGGCCCAGCTCGTCGACGGCCGGCCGAGGCGCGTGCGGAGCGGCGTGCCCGTCGGGCCGAGGTCAGCGACCCGGATCTCGTTCTCGGGGCGGCGCTGCGCTTTCTCGAGGTCC
>JAJYXX010000052.1:0-3345 GCA_021801545.1 Chloroflexota bacterium
GCCGCCTGCGCCGCGGCCGGGGTGCGGCTGATGACCGCCTTCCCGATGCGGTTCAGCCCGGTCATCCGCGCCCTCGAGGACTCGCTGCGGGCGGGGACGCTTGGCGAGATCGTTTGCCTCGAGGGCGTGAATACCGGGGAGATGCCGGACATCCACCGCGCCTGGTTCGTCGACCCGGTCCTCGCCGGCGGCGGGGCCGTGATGGACCACGTCGTTCACCTCGCCGACCTCGCTCGCTGGCTCCTCGGGTCGGAAGTCGTCGAGGTGTACGCGGTCGCCAACCGGATCCTCCAGGAACGGTTCGACCCGGTCGAGACCGGCGGTCTCGTCTCGCTCCGGTTCGCGAACGGCGCCTTCGCCACGATCGACTGCAGCTGGTCGAAGCCGCGCTCGTACCCGACCTGGGGCGGGCTGTCGATCGAGGTCGTCGGGACCAAGGGCGTTGTCACGGCCGATGCGTTCCGCCAGCACCTGGTCCTCTACGGGACCCGCGAGGCCGGGATCAGCTGGCCGTTCTGGGGCTCCGACCCGAACGTCGGGATGCTCATTGAGTTCGTGGCGGCGATCCGCGAGGACCGCGAGCCGGCGGTGACCGGCCTCGACGGCCTGCGCGCCGTCGAGATCGTCGAGGCGGCCTACCGCTCGATCGCGACCGGTCAGCCGGTCGCCCTGCGGCCGGGTCGCTAGCTGTCGAAGCCGATCCCGAGCGCGTCGAGCGTCCGGAGGAGCAGGCTCCGGCGGCCCGCGTTGCGGTCGGCCCGGTCGAGCTCGTGGCGGACGGCCTGGACGGCGAGGTAGCGGAGCGGCTCGGGCGGGAAGGGGAACGGCCGGGTCCGGACGAAGCGGAGCCGGAGCAGGTCCGAATCGGGCCGGAGGATGAAGTCCCGGACGATCCCGGCCGCCCAGCGGCTCGCCCCGACACCGAGACCGGTGTAGCCCAGGGCGTATGTCAGCCGGCCGCCGAGCGTCTGGCCGAATGTCACGGTGAACCGCGTCGTCGTGTCGATCGCCCCGCCCCAGCGATCGGGGAAGCGCAGGTCGGCGAGCTGCGGGAACGCTGCCCGGAAGTGCGCCTCGAGCTTGGCGAACGTCGCCGGCCGGCGGTCGAACTGGGAGCCGACGCCGTTGCCAACGTGGTAGACGGCGTCGTAGCCACCCCACAAGATCCGATCGTCGGCCGTCAGCCGGAAGTAGTGGAACTGGTTGTTCGCGTCGGACATCCCCTCCCGCCCGCGCCAGCCGATCGAGGCCCGCTGGGCGGGCGTCAGGGGCTCGGACACCAGGACGTAGTCGTAGACCGGGACGAAGAGCGCCGACAGCCGGCGCAGCCAGCCTGAGTAGGCCGAGGTGGCGACGACGACGTGCGCGGCGCGGACCTCCCCCTGCCCGGTGCGGACGACGACGCCGCCCGGCATCCGCTCGACGCCGGTCACCCGGGTTCGTTCGTGGACCCGCGCCCCGCGCTCGAGCGCCACCCGCTTCAAGCCATGGCAGAGCTTGGCCGGGTCGAGGATGACCGTCCGTTCGGGCGCGCCCCGCAGGCCTGCCTG
This sequence comes from Chloroflexota bacterium, assembly GCA_021801545.1. GTDB lineage: Bacteria > Chloroflexota > Limnocylindria > Limnocylindrales > CSP1-4 > JAKAHU01. Next base: position 1,551 of record JAJYXX010000052.1, read on the forward strand.
CCAGAGGGGCGAGTGGACGGCGGCCCGGATCGCCTCGCGGTCGAGGAACTCGAGGGGTTCCCCGTGGCGGGCGGACTCCTCGGCCCAGGCCTGGAACTCGTCGACCTGGTAGGGCTGGTCGGCGACGGTGAGCATCCCGGTCGGCTCGAGGTCGCAGTCGATCCCGTTGGTCCGCGTGAACTCGACGAGCGCCCGGAGGTTCTCGACGCCCTCGCGCTCGAGGATGTCGAGCTCGTCGGGGAAGTGACGCAGGCCGTTGGCCAGGCCGTGGGTCAGGCTCGCCTCGCAGAACCCGCCATTGCGCCCGCTCGCCCCGAAGCCGACCGTCTCCATCTCGAGCACGACGACCCGCAGGTCCGGCTGCGTCTCGAGCAGCCGGATCGCCGTCCAGAGACCGGTGAAGCCGCCGCCGACGATCGCCACGTCGGCCGTCGCCCGACCGCGCAGCGGCGGCTCGGGATTCGGGCGGACGCCGGCCAGCCAGAAGCTGATCGGCCTCTCGTCGCGGTTCATCGCGGCTCCTCGTCTGCACGCATCGCAGTTGCTGGCGCGTGGTCCGGCGCGTATTTCGTTGCCTAGAATAGCGATCCGTGCGAATATCGTGTTGACGTGGGACGCGCCGGTGTGAGAGGATGCGCACCCCCGTCCCGACCAGCGCAACATGATCGGTCGCCGTTGCGACAGCCGCACCCCGGGCGCGTCAGGCGCGCCGGCGCGCGGGCCGTCCGGCGGGGCCTGCCGGAGGAATCATGGCCACCGAACCCGCCGCCCGCCCGACCCCGACCCTGAAGCGCACCGTCCAGAGCGCGATGTACGCGCGGGCGAAGCGGACCCTGCCCGGCGGCACCAACTCGAACTTCCGGGCCTGGGGCGAGGACACGATCTACGTCGACCGGGGCAAGGGCTCCCACGTCTGGGACCTCGACGGCAACGAGTACATCGACCTGCGGATGGGCTATGGCCCGGTGATCCTCGGCCACGCGGACGAGCGGGTCGACGACTACGTGAACGAGCGGATGCGCCTGGGCGTCAGCTTCTCGCTCACCTCGGAGGACGAGGTCCGGGCGATGGAGCTCCTGTGCGAGCTGAACGGCTGGCCGAAGAAGGCGCGGATGACGGTCTCGGGCACCGAGGCGACGATGCACGCGATGCGCGTGGCCCGGGCCGCGACGGAGCGGACGAAGATCGTCAAGTTCGAGGGCCAGTACCACGGCGTCCACGACTATGCGCTCGTGAGCGTCACCCCGAACCCGAACCAGATGGCCGGGCTCGGGTCCGACGAGAACCCGGTCGCGCTCGCCTGGGGCCGGGGCATCCCGGAGGTCGTCACGAAGACGATCATTCCGGCCCGCTACAACGCGCTCGACGTCCTGCGCCGGATCTTCGAGCGCGAGGGGGACGACATCGCGGCGATCATCATCGAGCCAGTGCTCGGCAATGCCCAGGGCATCCTCCCCCAGCCCGGGTTCCACGAGGCGATCCGGGCCCTCACCCGGGAGTTCGGCGCGCTCCTGATCTTCGATGAGGTGAAGACCGGCTTCCGGTTCGCGAAGGGCGGCGCGGCCGAGTACTTCGGAATCACGCCGGACCTCGCGACGTACGCCAAGGCGATGGGCAACGGCTACCCGGCCGCCGCGTTCGCCGGCACGGAGGAGGCGATGAGCGTCCTCCCGGACAAGGTGAGCCACGGTGGCACGTACGCCGGCAACCGGGTGGCGGCGGCGGCCGCGACGAAGACACTCGAGATCCTGCGCGACACGAACGCCCTCGAGACGATCCGGGTGACGGGCGAGCG
>JAJYXX010000052.1:3445-7284 GCA_021801545.1 Chloroflexota bacterium
TCCCGGACAAGGTGAGCCACGGTGGCACGTACGCCGGCAACCGGGTGGCGGCGGCGGCCGCGACGAAGACACTCGAGATCCTGCGCGACACGAACGCCCTCGAGACGATCCGGGTGACGGGCGAGCGCATCCAGGCCGGCCTGGCCGAGGTAATCGGGCGGCGGGGGCTGCCGTACGTCTTCACCGGTCAGCCCTCGATGTTCGGGGTGATGTTCGCCGAGAAGGCGCCGACCGAGTACCGCCAGTGGGCGGACACGGACCACGAGCTCTACGATGCGGTGGCGGTCGGGATGCGCGCCCGGGGCGCGATGCCCGAGCCGGACTCGCGTGAGCCGTGGTTCGTCTGCGAGGCGCACGCGGCCGGCGACGACGTCGACCGGATCGTGACGATCTTCGCCGAGTCGCTCGACGCGGCGCTCGAAGGTCGTGCCCACGGCGACGTGCCGCGCCACGGTGAAGGTGCCGCGCCGGCCGCGGCCGCCGGCTGAGGGTCCGGGCGTCCGATGGTCCTCGACGGCAACGCTGTCCGCTCCGTCGATCGTGCCGCGGCGCTCCTGCTCGCGCTCGGCGAGAGCCAGGGCGAAGCCGGGGTGACCGAGCTGGCGCGCCGGCTCGGCCTCCACAAGTCGACCGCCTCGCGCCTGCTCGCCACGCTCGAGCGGCGCGGGCTGGTCGAGCAGGACGGCGAATCGGGCAAGTACCGGCTCGGGCTCGTCGTCATCCGGCTCGCCGAGCAGGCCGAACGGACGCTCGACCTGCGCGGGATCGCGATGCCCGAACTCGAGCGGGTCGCCCGCCTGACGCGCGAGACGGTCAGCCTGGCCGTGCTCGAGGGCGACGAGTCGCTCACCGTGGCTCAGGCGGACGGCCCGAACCTGATCGCGGTCGCGGACTGGACCGGTCGCTCGACGCCGCTCCACTGCGTGGCGAGCGGCAAGGTGCTCCTCGCGGCGCTCGCCGAGCGCGAGGTGCTGCGGATCGTCCGGCGGGGCCTCGTGCGCCACACCGAACGCACGATCGTCGAGCTCGAGCCGCTCCTCGAGGAGCTCGCCCGCGTCCGGCGGCGCGGCTATGCGACCGCCCTGAGCGAGTTCGAGGTGGGGCTGAACGCGGTGGCGGCGCCGGTCGTCGATGGGCGCGGGTCCGTGATCGCCGCGGTCGACATCTGGGGTCCGGCGTTTCGCCTGACCCCGCGCCGGCTGCCCGAGCTGGCCGCCCTGGCCCGCGAAGCGGCGGCCACGATCTCGGCGAGGTTGAGCGGCACCCTCGCGTAGCGCCTCGCGCGCCGAACGTCCCCGGGAGGTTCGGCCCTGGCCGGGCTCCGGGCTCGGGGCTCCAGCCCCCGACCGGTCTCCGGCCCCCGACCGGTCTCCGGCCCCCGACCGGTCTCCGGCCCCCGCTTGGGCTCCGGCCCCCTGTCCGCCCGGTCGCACGCCGTTCTTCGGAGCGGGACAAACGGCCCGAGTAGCCCCCGAGCCGGCCCCGCCTGTCCGCCCGGTCGAGCGTCGTTCTTCGGAGCGGGACAAACGGCCCGAGCAGCCCCGAGCCGGCCCCCGCCTCGTCCGCCCGGTCGCACGTCGTTCTTCGGAGCGGGACAAACGGCCCGAGCAGCCCATCGCGCGGATCGTCCGGGGCCTCCCGTCTCATCCAACCACGCACAAATCGGCAGGTGCGGGTCGCCCGGGCCGGTCCTGCTGGCCCGGGCGGCGGGGGCTTCACGCCGTTAGTTCTGCCGTGCGGAACGGCCCTTCCGATGCCCGCGGAGCGCAGCCATGCATGAGACCGCTCCCCGCCGTTGGTCCTTCCCTGCAGAACGGCCACCGGAACGGGGGAGCGGGTGGCGCGACCCGGGGAGACTCGGGCGGCCGCACGGGCATCGTGGTAGCCTGACGGATAGTAAACCGACCGACCAGTCGGTCGGGTGCTGACGCGACGATCCGACGGTGAGGACGATGCACGAGACCGAAGGGGCGGGCGGGACCGGACCGACGAGCCGGACCGGCCCGGCCAGCGGGACCGGACCGACGAGCCGGACCGGACCGACGAGCCGGACCGAGCCGTCGGAGGCAGGCTGGACGAGCGCGGTCGCCGCACCGGCCAGCGAGACAGCCGCACCGACAAGCCGGACCGAGCCGCCGCCGGCACGCCCGGGTAGTTCCCGAGGTCGATGGCGGCGCGAACGGATCCTCGATGCCGCCTTCCACGTGTTCGCCCGGCTCGGCTACCGGGATGCGGCGATGGACGAGATCGCGCGACAGGCCGACACGTCGAAGGGCGGCGTCTACTTCCACTTCCCGACGAAGGAGGCGATCTTCCTTGAGCTGATGGAGACGACCGCCGACCGGCTCGTCGCCAAGGTCGAGCGCGCGGTGGCCGAGGAGGCCGATCCGGTAGCCCAGGCGGACGCGGCGCTCCGGGTCGTGCTGGGGACGTTTGCCGGCCACCGCTCGATGGCCCACCTCCTGCTCATCGACGCGCCCGGTGCCGGTCGACCGTTCCGCCGCGAGATCGACCGGCTTCACGAGCGGTTCGCTGGCCTGATCGCCCGCTACCTCGACGATGCCGTCGGAGCCGGGCTGATTCCGCCGCTCGACACGCGGGTCGCCGGGGCCGCCTGGTTCGGGGCGCTCCACGAAATCGTCGTGCGCTGGCTGCTCGCAGACCACCCCGGCCGGCTCGAGGATGCCTACCCGACCCTCCGGGCGTTCCTCCTGCGCAGCGTCGGCGTGCCCGACGAGCGGATCGCCGCCCTGCCGCCCCGATGACGCTCCAGGTCGGTGACGCACGTGCGGCCGTCGGGCCGTCGGCGGGCGAGCTCGAGCTGGTGCTCCGGCCGCTCGTCGATGGTGCGAGCGCCCGCGGCCGCCAGACCCTCGTCTCGGTCACGATCGCCATCCCATGGCGTGACCCGATCGCCCTCTTCAGCGCGGCGCGGGCGGTGGGCGGAGAACCCGCGCTCTGGCTGCAACCGGGGGCCGGGTTCGCGCTCGTCGCGATCGGTGCCGCCTGGACGCTTCGGCCGTCCGGCCCGGCCCGCTTCCGGCAGGCCGCGCTCGCCTGGCGTGGCATCCTCGACGGGGCGTGCCTCGTTGACGCCTCGGCCGGCGCGAGGGGCACCGGGCCGCTCCTCGTCGGCGGCTTCGGGTTTCGCCCCGAGCCCTCCTCCGGGCCGGCCTGGCGGCGGTTCGAACGCGGCCAGCTCGTCCTGCCCTCGCTGCTCGTCACGCTCGAGGACGGCGCGAGCTGGCTGACCGCGAACGTCGTCGTCCCGAGCGACGGGACGGAGGCAGATGCCCCGACGGCGACCCGGGAGGTGGCCGAGCTCTGGGCGGCCGCGGAGCGCGGGGCGCGGATCGGAGCGGCGGAGCCGGCCGGGTTCGCCGCGGAGATCGCGCCGGACGTCGCGCCGGGTCTCGCCGCCGACCGGCCGCCGGGTCTCGCCGCCGACCGGCCGCCGGTTCCCGCGACGCTGCGGATCGGCGGTCTCCAGCCCGGGCCGGCCGAGTGGCGGGCCTCGGTCGGTCGGCTGGCCGGCGCGGTTGGGCGCGGACGGGCCGACAAGGTCGTCCTCGCCCGGCGGGTCGATCTCGTGGCGGATGCGCCGGTCAGTCTGCCGGTCGCCCTCCGCCGGCTCGAGGTGATGGCCCGCGAGTCGACGATCTTCGCCGTGACGCGGCGCGGGCGGACGTTTCTCGGCGCGACCCCTGAGCGACTCCTCCGGGTCGATGGCCGGATGTTCCGGACGATCGCGCTCGCCGGTTCGATCGGCCGCGGCTGCGACCCGGCCGAGGACGAGCGCCTGGCTGCCGAACTGCTGGCCAGCGCCAAGGACCGCGAAG
>JAJYXX010000003.1 GCA_021801545.1 Chloroflexota bacterium
GCGCCGTCGACATGGACGCCGATCCTGTCGCCCGAGACGACCCGTTCGTTGACGAACCGGAGCAGGATCGGCGACAGCGCGACCCCGACGGCGACCACGATGAGAACGAGGGTCGCGAGCTGGAACGGGCGGCTGTGCATCCGCCAGGCGTACTCGCGCCGAGCGACGACGAGGACGTTGCGCAGGGTGACCGGCATCCGCCTCACCGTTCCTCCGGTGTGGCGGATTCGTGCCGTGGGGCGGGCTCGTCCGGCGCGGGCTCGTCCGGCGCGGGCTCGTCCGGCGCGGCCTCTCCTGCCGGGGCGGGCTCGCCCGGCGCGGCCGGTCGGCTTGTCCCGTGTCCCGGGACGGCGGCGAGCGTCGTCTCCTCGGTCGGCACGACACCGACGCGCTCGATGAAGATTTGCTCGATCGAGGGGTCGGCGATCTCGAACCGGTTGACGTGCTCACCCCGGGCGAGCACAGCTCGAAGGATCGATTCGGGATCGCGGCCCGCCTCGACGTGGAGCTCGGTGTAGTCCCGGCCGGACCGGATGACGCGGACCCCGTCGAGGTCGGCGAGCCAGGCGAGCGCGGGGTCGCCGGTGACCCCGAGCCGGACGACGCGCCGCCCGCTCGCCCGCTTCACGTCGCCGACTGGGCCGCCGACGACGATCCGGCCGCGGTCGATGATGACGATCGACTCGCAGAGCTCTTCGACCATCTCCATCTGGTGGGTGGAGAGGACGAGCGTCTTGCCCAGGTCGCGCATCTCGAGGAACGCTTCCTTGAGCAGCGCGACGTTCACCGGATCGAGGCCGACGAACGGCTCATCCATGAGCAGGACGTCGGGGTCGTGGAGAATCGCGGCGATGAACTGGATCTTCTGCTGGTTACCCCTGGAGAGCTCCTCGGCTCGGCGGTCGGCGTACTCGGGGATTCGGAACCGGGCGAGCCATTCGCGGACGCGGCGGGTCGCCTCGACGGTCGGGACGCCGTAGAGCGCGGCGAAGAAGACGAGCTGGTCGAGCACCTTCATCCGGGGGTAGAGGCCGCGCTCCTCGGGCAGGTAGCCCCACGTCCGGCGCGGCAGCTCGTGAGCCGGACGACTGTGCCAGGTCACGGTCCCGCTGTCCGGCCGGAGGATGTCGAGAACGATCCGCATCGTCGTCGTCTTGCCGGCGCCGTTCGCGCCGAGGAAGCCGAAGACCTGGCCGGGCTCGACGGTGAAGTTGATCCCGTCGAGCGCCTGGGTGGTACCGAAACGCTTGCTCAGCGAATCGAGAACGAGCGACATGACGACCTCAGGAGCCGGTCGATGAACGGCCCTATCGTGCCCCGTTCCGGGCCGCTTGTCAGGGTCCGCTTGGCCCGACTGCCCGCGTGGCCCGACTGCCCGCGTGGCGGCGGACAGAGAACCCTCGGCCGCCGCTGGCGATCCCTGGCTCCGGCCCCCCAAAGCCTCCACTCCGGGCCGCCGTAGCACCAGAAGGAGTACCGGACGGGTGTCGCGCCGACGAACCGGACAACGGAGGGGATTACGGCTGCTCCGGGGCAGGGATCCGGTCGTCGGTAGCCCTTCTGATGCTGCCGACGACGAGATCGCCGTCGGGAGAGACCGGCCGGGGCCCGCGAGTCACCGAAACCGCGTTCGATAATCCTTCTCGTGCTACGCGAGCCGGGGTCTGCTGCGGGAGCCGAGGCCTGCTGCGGGAGCCGAGGCCTGCTGCGGGAGCCGAGGCCTGCTGCGCGAGCCGGTGTTGTGCTGCGGTGACCGCCCAGATCGGCGCCCGCCACCAGCGGACCCGACCGGCTCGGTCGCGAACCCGACCCCCGGCTCCCTCGGCGGTGGCTAGTTCAGGCCGCTGTAGGCGTGCAGGCCGGAGAACCAGAGGCTCCCGGAGTACGTCACGATCACCATCGCGAAGCCGACGACGAGGAGCAGCGCGGCTGGTCGGCCCGCCCACGAGCGGCGGTTGCGCGCGTGGAGGTAGACCGCGTACGTCAGCCACGTGACGAGCGCCGAGGTCTCCTTGGGGTCCCATCCCCAGTACCGCGACCAGGCGATCGATGCCCACCACGAGCCGAGGATGATCATCGTGGCGAAGATCGGGAAGCCGATGATCACCGCCCGGTAGGCCACCTCGTCGAGGACCCTGTGCGAGGGGAGCCAGGCGAATCGGTCGTTCGTCCCCTGGACGAGGTAGCCGACGCCGGCCGCGAAGCTCGTGGCGAAGATGCCGTAGGCGATCGTCGCCATCCCGACGTGGATCGTCAGGAGGGGCGCGTTCTGGAGCGCCGGCACGAGCGGCTCGATCTGCTTGGGCAGCGTTGCCGAGTAGAGGAACAGGCCGAGGGCGACGCCGACCGCCAGGAAGCCGATCGAGCGGATCGGGTAGCGCCGCTCGAGGAAGAGGTAGCCGGCGCAGATCGTGAAGGCGAACGCGACGGTGAACTCGAAGAGGTTGCCCCACGGGCCGCGCCCGACGATCGCAGCCCGGAGCAGCATCGAGAGTCCGAGGGCGAGGACGGCCGCGAGCGTCAGGCCGAACGCGAACGGGCCCGCAGCGGTTCGCAGGCCGTCGGTTCGCGGACCAGCTGTCCGTCCTTCGACGAAGCTGCCGGTAACGACGCCGGCGTAGGCCGGCCGGGGCCTGGCGACGAGCAGGCTGATCGCCGCCCGCCCGCTCGCGAGGAGGACGGCGTGCGCCACGTGGGCGACGAACGCGAGAGCGAGCAGGATCCCGCCCGCGGCGTAGAGGATCAGCGATCCGGACGCCATCGCCTCAGGTCCCGGAGGCCGTGATCAGGCGACCGCGCCGCCGCCGGGGGGCGGGCCAGCGGGACGCAGGACGCGAACGCGAGGCTTGACCTGCAGGACGAGGCCGCAGTTGCCGCAGGTGGAGATCGTTGCCTCGCGGCCGAGGCCGCACATCGGGCAGATGACCGCGAGATCGTCGCCGCACTCGGTGCAGCGGGTCGTCCCGGAGGCGAAGACGAGCCCGTCGCGCCGGCAGTAGGGGAGACCGCGCGGAGCCTCGAGCTGGCCGTCCGGACCGACCGGCGCGCGATCCGGTCCCTCGTCGAACTGCACCTTGGCCCGCGGCGCGCGTACGCCGTAGACGAGCCAGGCGAAGACGATGAGCGTCAGCAACGGGCCGACGACACCGATGAGCAGGAGCACCGGGAGGAGGTTGATCAGCGCGCCCCAATCAGGGACGACGAACCGGCTCGTCAGGTCGATGAGCTGGTTCCAGACGCTGTTCAGCTGGTTCAGCACGTCGGTCACGGGCGCATTCTAGCGTCCGTCCGCTGGCGGGGCGTTGCGCGCGCGGCGCCGTGGGTTGCCGTGTTTCGTGGTGGCTCCCCGGCCGGGGCGCCAGCGGCCTTCGTCGAGCTCGTCGTTCGCGGCCATCTCACCGCCGTCGCCGTGTCCGCCGTCGGCCGGTTCGCGCGGCGGGCGCGCCCGACCAACCGAGGGTGCGGCGAGCGATGCCCGCTCGAGCCGGTGGAGGAGCCAGGCGGTCTGGGCGGTCGCCGCCCCGCGGCGCCGGAGCTCGCGGGCCAGCTCGTGGTCGTCGGTCACGACGAGGGTCGTGGCCGCCGCCTCGATCGTGCGCGGGGCCGCCTCGGTGACGAGCCGGGCGAGGAGCGCATCGGCGCTCACCCGGCCGCTGTAGCGGACGGTGACCCCCGAGGCGACGCGGACGTTGCCCGAGCCGGGATCGGGTGGGCCGTCGAAGACGAGCTCGATCCGGACCGCGGGCGGGATGAGGGCCCGCAGCCGACCGATCAGCGTCGCCGCGGGGGCGGGCTCGGCACCGCGGCGGAGCGCGTGGAGCAGGTTCGTGCCGTCGATGAGGAGACGGTCGATCCCCTGGAGCGGATCGCGAGCGGTCGCCATGACGCGGTCGATCGTCGCACACTCGCCGCAGGTGCGTGCCCGGCGGGTGCGTTGTCGGCTACGATCGGGCCGATGCTCCTGCTCGTCGATCTCGATGGCGTCGTCTACCGCGGCCGCGAACCCGTGCCCGGCGTGGCGGCCGTCCTCGCCGACCGGGTCGCCCGGGGCGACGAGGTCGTCTACGTGACGAACAACTCGATGCACTACCGGGCGGACTACGTCACCCGGCTGACGGGCATGGGTGCACCGGTCGTCGCCGACCGGATCGTCAGCTCGGCCCGGGCCACGGCGCTCTACCTCGCCGAGCACGAGCCGCCGATCCGGCGCGTCCTCGTCGTGGGCGGGAGGGGCCTGCGGCGCGAGCTGGAGGACGTCGGCCTGGTGGTCGTCGACGCCCGCGAGACGGCCGAGCAGCTCGCCGAGCGCGAGGACGAGGCGGCGCGCACCGGCGGGCTCCCGGTCGATCCGTTCGAGCTGGCCGGTCGGCCCGACGCCGTCGTCGTCGGGCTCGATCCCGGTCTGACGTACCGGACGCTCGCCTTCGCCGCCGACGCCATCCGGGCTGGCGCGCGGTTCGTGGCCACGAATCGCGACCCGGTCTATCCCAGCGAGCGCGGGCTCCGCCCCGGGGCGGGGGCGATCGTGGCCGCGCTCGAGGCGACGACCGGCGTCACGCCGGTCTCGATCGGCAAGCCCGCGCCATTCCTGCTCGAAGAGGCGGCGCGGGCCGTCGGCCGGCGGGCTGCCGATGCGGTGATGATCGGCGACGGGCTGCTCACGGACCTGGCCGCGGCCCACGCGGTCGGGGCGAGGAGCGTTCTGATGCTCACCGGGGTGACGACCCGGGCGCAGCTCGAGGAGCTGCCGGCTTCGCAGCGCCCGGACGCCGTGGCCGCCGATGCGGCCGAGCTGGCCCTCGTCCTCGACCAGCTCGGCGGGTCCTGACGCAACTGCTGCCCGGCACGGGTCCGCGACCGAAGCCGCCGCGCGACCGAAGCCGCCGCGCGACTGAAGCCGCCGCGCGCCCGAGCCAATCACCGCGCCGGAGCTCGTCCCACGAGCCCGACCGTCGCCCGCCGTCAGGCCGAGGGCGCCAGTTCCGGGGCCGCCTCGGCCCAGCGAGCGAATTCCGTGCGAAGGGGAGTGAGCGTCGACTCGTCGGCGAACGCGGCCTCGAGCGCGTGGCGATCGATCAGCCACAGTTCGGGCAGGGTCAGGCCGATCTCACGGATCGCGCGCAGGTACTCCTCGGAGAGGGTGATGTCCGAGACGGTCGGGTCGTCCGTCGAGAGCGTCACCGGCACCCCTCGCCTGTGGAGGCGGGCGAGCGGATGGTCGGCGAGCGAGGGAACGAGCCCTGCCTGAACGTTGCTCGTCGGGCACAGGTCGAGCGTCACCCCGCGCGCGATGAACTCGGCGCACAGGGCGTCGTCGTCGATCGCGCCCGGCCCGTGGGCGATCCGCTCGGGCTGGACGGCGAGGGCGCGACGCACCTGGGCTGCGCCGCCCCATTCGCCGGCATGGACGGTGATCCGCAGGCCGCTGGCGCGGGCCGCCTCGAACGCGCGCCGATGAGCGAGCGGGTCGGGATACGCCTCCTCCTGGCCGGCGAGATCGAAGCCGGTCAGCCCCTCGCCGCGGAACCGGGCGGCCGCTTCGGCGACGGCCACGTTCAGGGCCGGGTCGTGGGAGCGGAGGGCGGTGCAGATCAGTCGGACCACCGTCCCGGTCCGCGCCGACGCCGCTCTCGTGCCCGTCACGACGGCTGCGATCACCTCGCCAAGCCGCAGGCCGCGGGTCGTGTGGAGGGCGGGCGCCCAGCGGATCTCGGCATAGCGGACCGCGTCGGCGGCTTTCGCTTCGACGAGCTCGACGGCGGTCCGCTCCAACGCCTCGGCGTCCTGGAGCAGGGCGACCGGGAGGTCGAACGAGCGCAGGAGCTCGGCCTGGGAGGTGCACCGGTCCGGCCCGACGAGGGCGCGGAACATGCCGCTGAAATCGCGGGGCGCGTCGATGCCACGCGTCCGGGCGAGCTCGAGCGCCGTGGCCGGCCGGAGCGAACCGTCGAGGTGGAGGTGGAGCTCCGCCTTCGGCATCGCCTCGACGAGTCGTCGGATCGCGCGGGCCTCCATCGTGCCGTCGGACGCGCCGGCATCCCCACGGTCACCGCTCGGGCTCGCGGCGGCCTTGCCTCGTTCTGCCCGCCGATCCATGTGCGGATGCTACGCTGCCGGTGCGAGCCAGGCCTGCCCAGCAGAGGAACCGAGCGTCATGTCGATTGTCCTTGTCAGTGGCCCGAGCGGGTTCGTCGGCAGCCACGTCCTCCCGGAGCTGATCGCCGGCGGACACCGCGTCGTGGCGCTCGTGCGCTCCGACCGTGCCAGCGAGCTGGTCCTGCACCGTCTCGAGCCCGCGGCTCGTGGCGCCGTGGAGTTGCGCCGGGGCGACGTCACCCGCCCGGAGACCCTGCCGGCCGTCCTGGCCGGCGTTGACGCGGTCGTCCACCTCGTCGCGATCGCGCGCGACCGGACCGGCGGCGCGGACCTGCGACGCGTCAACACCGAGGGCACGCGGAACATCCTCGAGGCGGCGACGGCCGCGGGCGTTCGACGGTTCGTCCACCTCGGTGGGCTCGGCATCGAGGACAACCCGCTCCTTCGCTTCGCGAGTTCGAAGGCGCAGGCCGAGCGGCTCGTCGCCGCGAGCGGCCTGGACTGGACGATCCTCAAGCCCTCGCTCCTCTGGGGCGAGCGCGACGGCTTCTTCAACATCATCGCCGACCTCGTCCGCCGGTCGCCGGGGGTCGTGCCGGTGCCCGGCGACGGCACGGCGCGCTTCCAGCCGCTGGCGGTGACCGATCTGGCCCGGATCATCCGGCTCTCGATCGAGCGGCCCGAGACCGTCGGTCGGGCGTACGAGCTCGGGGGGCCGCGCGTCTGGACGTACCGCGAGATCACCCGTGAAGTGGTCACCGCCCTGGGTGCGCGGCGGGCGATCGTGCCGCTGCCGGTGCCCCTGATCCGGCTCGCGGCCGGGACTGCCGAGCGACTGGGGATCCCGTTCCCGGTCGCCACCGACCAGCTCCGCCAGCTGCGCCTGGACAACGTCGGGCCGCTGGATGCGGTGGAACGCGGCTTCGGGTTCGCGCCCCGGGCGATGGAGGGCCAGCTCGGCTACCTCCGGCGCCCGAAGCGCCGAGCAGGAGCCGGCCTGACGCGCCCTGGCCGGTGATCGGTTTCCTGCGCCGCCTCGCTCTCGCCCTCGGCTGGCTCGCCTGCGCCGCCCTCCTCGCCTTCGGTTCGGCCGGTCTCGTGGCCGGCCTCTCCCACGAACCCGGCACGCCGGCCCGGGCCGAACTCACCTGGGCCGCCGACGAGGCGATCCGCCCGTC
>JAJYXX010000138.1 GCA_021801545.1 Chloroflexota bacterium
GAGGCCCGGACGTCGACCCGATGCGGGTCGCCGGCGGCGTGATGTGGACGCGCGAGACGAGCCGCCGCAAGCTCGCCGAGACCGAGCGTCGCGACGCCGAGGGCTGATCGCCCGCGCGCCGCCCGACGTCGCGGCGGCGGGATCCGTCTGCAGGCGAGTCCCGGTCCACGGCATGATGGCACCATGAGATCACGCTCCCAGAGAGATCACCTGCTGTACTGGTGCAACAACTGTCGGCCAGCCGATCGACCTGAGCCCCGATCCCCAGAAGATCGGGGCATCGGTGATCCTCCTCCTCCGGGCGTGGTGGGGCTGCTCGTTCTGGCCGGCGCCGGACTCGGTGCTTGAATCACCCGATCGGGTGAGCACGGGCCGGACGGCGGTGGGTATGCTTCGGGTGTCCGAGTCGGGAACCGCAACATCGCGGTCTCCCCGGTCAGACGAGGTCCGAGCCACGGACAGGGGCGGACCTGGGAGCCGACATGAAGATCGTCGTTGCTGTCGACGGCTCACCTCAATCCCTCGCCGCTGTCAGCTGGATCGCGCAGCTGTCGCTCTCCCCGGCGGACGAGATCGTGCTCGTGTCGGTCGCTCAGCAGCCTGCGCTCATCGGCGCCTGGGGCTACGCCTACACGGACGTCTCCCTTCGACTCCAGAACGAGGCCTGGGACGCCGCGCGGGAACTGGCCGGCCAGGCCGTTGCGGATGCGGCCCGGGAACTCACGCGATGCGCGTCGCAGGTCCGAACCGCGGTCCTCGATGGGCATCCGATCGACGTCATCTCCGAGCTCGTGCGGGAGACGGAAGCCGACCTTGTCGTGGTCGGCCCGCACGGTCACGGAAGGCTGGCCTCCGTCCTTCTCGGCAGCGTCTCACAGTCCCTGCTCCACCGGATGCCGACCTCCGTCCTCGTGGCCCGCGAGCCCGTTCGCCCTCCGGAGCGGATCCTCCTCGCCGTCGACGGCTCCGCCCATGGCCTGGCGGCCGTCCGCTACCTGGCTCGGTTCCCCCTGCCCGCGGGCAGCCAGATCACGGTCCTCACCTCGATCGGCGCCTGGCCCGACCACGCCGTCGAGCGGGGCGCCGCCGACCTGCGTGACACCGTCATCTTCGAGCGCGGTCGGGCTGCCGAGATCGTGGCCGAGGCGATCGAGGCGCTCGAGGCCGGCGGCAGGACCAGCGCACCACTGATCCGGCACGGCGATCCCAAGCGCCAGATCCTCGCCGCGGCCACGGAGATCGAGGCCGATCTGATCGTCACCGGAGCCCGCGGGATCGGCGGGTTCCGTGGGCTCGTCCTCGGCAGCGTGTCGCGCGCGGTCAGCAAGGCCGCTCCGTGCTCCACGCTCGTCGTCGCCGGCCGGGCCTCCCGTGAGCACGAACGGAGTGACCGATGACCACGCCACGCATCCTGTACGCGACCGATGGCTCGGTGGGCGCCGGCGAGGCGCTCGAGCTGCTGATCGCCAGCTTCGATCCGGCCGCGATCGAGACCGTCGAGGTGCTGGCGGTGGCACCCCAGCTGGCGCACTGGCCCGGGCCCGGCCGGGAGGACCACGGACCGATCCTGGTCGTCGAGGCTGCCCATCGAGACGACGCGCAGCGCGTCGTCTCGACTGCCTGCGATCGACTCACCAGCGCCGGGTTTCGAACAATCGCGACGGTCCTCGCCGGCCACCCGGCCGAGGCGATCGTCGAGCACGTGATGCTCAGCAAGCCCGACCTCGTCGTCGTGGCGACGCGAGGGCGGGGCGACGCGCACCACCGACTGTCCGGCAGCGTCACCGGCAGGGTGGCACGCTACTCCCCAAGCTCGGTGCTCGTCGTCCGGACAACCGGACCGATCCGCCAGATCGTTCTCGGGTACGACGCGTCGCCGGATGCCGAGCAGGCACTCGACCTGGTGGCGCGGCTTCCCCTGAAGACCGCTCCCCGGGTCACCGTCTGCACCGCCTACGAGGTCGTGGCGCCGATGAGTTCGGGGATCGCACCGACGATGGTCCTCACCGTGGAGACCGCGTACGGCGAGGAGCTCCGGGAGGCCCGGGCAGCCGCCGGCGCCATCGCTGCCGATGCCGCGGCGCGGCTCACCGGTCGCGGCATCAACGCTGTCTCGCAGGCCCGCCACGGCTCACCGCGCGACCAGTTCGCGATCCTCTCCGCCGAGCTGGCGGCCGACCTGATCGTCGCCGGATCCCGCGGCCTGTCCGGGGTCCGGCGCTTCCTGCTGGGGAGCACGAGCGCCGCCCTGATCGCCGAGCCCCCGACGAACGTCCTCGTGGTACGCCGACCCTGGGAGGGCTAAGCGATGTCCGGTGATCTCCAGCCACCGTTCCGGATCCTTCTCGCCACGGACGACTCAGAGCCGGCCCGCCAGGCAGAGGCATGGGTCGCCCGCCTTCGCTGGTCGCGCCCGTACGTCGTGGACGTGCTGTGCGTCGCCGGCCACGGGATCGGCGACGCGATGACCGCTCTGGATCGACTTTCGGAGCCGCTCCGTGATCAAGCAGATGCGTTCGCCATCGAGGTTGATATCGGCCACCCGCTGGAGGGCGCTCTGCGGGCGGCAGAGGAGCTCGCGGCCGATCTCGTCATCGTGGCCCGTCCGCCGCGGCGGCGTGGCCAGGACCCGTTCGCCGAGAAGGTCGCCCGGTACGCGTCGACGTCGGTTCTCGTCGTCCCTCGGACCTAGAGCGGTTCAGGCGAACAGCGAGTGGGCCCGTACGAGATCTGGCAGTGGATCGCGATCTTCCTGCTGGCCGCCGGTTTCGTCGTTGCCGGCGGAACCGTCCTCGCCCGGTCAGGCGACGAGATCGCCACCAGGACGAGTCTCGGCGGACTCCTCGTCGGCATGCTGCTCATGGCCGGCGCGACGTCGCTGCCGGAAATCGCCACCGACGTCAGCGCCGCGCTCGAGGGCGCTCCGGACCTCGCCGTCGGGGACCTGTTCGGGAGCAGCATGGCGAACATGGCGATCCTGGCCATCATCGACCTGGTCCACCGCGGTCGAGTCTGGCCCGGAGTCGGGCTCGGTCACGCGCGGCTCGCCGCCGTCGCCATCGCCCTGACCGCGGCGGCTCTGCTGGCCATCCTCGTCCCGCCCGGGATGGCGATCGGCTGGGTCGGGCTCGAGACGCCGCTCATCGTCGTCGGCTACATCGCTGCCGCGGCCTGGATGAGCCGCTCGCGAGGCAAGAGCCGGCGAGTCCGGGACGAAACCGGTGAGATCCTCGCCCCGACCGGCTGGTCGGGGCCAGTCGAGGCGCGCCACAGCCTCCGGTACGAGATCGCCCGGTTCGGAGCCGCCGCCCTCGTCATCCTCGTCGCGGCGCCGGTCCTCGCCCTGTCGGGCAAGGGGATCGCTGACTCGACCGGTGTCGGGCAGACCTTCGTGGGGGCCTTGCTGCTCGCGGTGACCACCTCGCTGCCGGAGCTGGTGGCCTCGCTGGCCGCCGTACGGATCGGGGCGTATGACCTCGCGGTCGGCAATCTGTTCGGCAGCAACGCCGTCAACATGACGATCCTCTTCGCGGCCGACGTGGCCTATTCGCCGGGCCCGATCCTGGCCGCGGTTGCCCCGGCCCAGGTCGTCGCCGGCGTGGCCGCGATCCTGCTCATGGCCCTCGCCCTGGCGGCCGTCGTGCATGGCGAACGGACGCGGATCCTCCGACTGGAGCCGGACGCGGCGGCCGTGCTGGTCGCCTACGTCGTCCTGATCATGGCCGTCTGGAGAGCAGCGTCATGACGATGCCGACGCCGGGGCCGACGCCGGGCGTGATCCGCCCGTGGGCGCTCGAGGCGGCAGCCGTCGTCGAGGCGCTCGGCACGGATCCCCAGGCCGGCCTGACAGGAGCCGAGGCGACTGAGCGACTGGCCCGCATCGGGCCGAACGAGCTCGTCGAGCGCGGCCACAAACCAGCCTGGTGGCTGCTCGCCGAGCAGTTCACGAACACGATGATCATCGTGCTCGTGATCGCCGCCGTCATCACCGCCATCATCGGCGATCTCAAGGACACGCTCGTCATCCTGGCCATCGTCGCGCTCAACGGCGTGATCGGTTTCATCCAGGAGTACCGGGCCGAGCAGGCCATGGCGGCGCTCCGCCAAATGACCAGCCCGTCGGCCCGCGTCATCCGTGACGGCATCGTGCGCGTCGTTCCGGCCGCCGAGATCGTGCCCGGTGACCTCGCCCTGCTCGAGGTCGGCGACATGGTCCCGGCAGACCTGCGTCTGATCGAGTCGGTCTCGCTGCGGATCAACGAGGCCGCCCTGACCGGGGAGTCGGAACCGGCGGGCAAGACCGTGGAGGCGCTGCCGGCCGTCACCGACACCCTGCTCGCGGACCAGCGGAACATCGCCTTCAAGGGCACCGCGGTGACGTATGGACGCGGTGCCGGCGTCGTCGTGACGACCGGGATGGCGACCGCCCTGGGCCGGATCGCCGGCCTCCTGCAGGAGCATGGCAGCGGACCGACACCGCTCCAGCGGCGACTCTCGGCAC
Organism: Chloroflexota bacterium; assembly: GCA_021801545.1. GTDB lineage: Bacteria > Chloroflexota > Limnocylindria > Limnocylindrales > CSP1-4 > JAKAHU01. Next base: position 4,502 of record JAJYXX010000138.1, read on the forward strand.
TCGGCAAGGGCATGGCCGCCGTTGCCCTGGTCGTGTGCGCGATCGTCTTCGGGGCCGGGGTTACCCGGGGCGAGCCGATCGAGCTGATGTTCCTGACCGCGGTCAGCCTTGCCGTGGCGGCGATCCCGGAGGCCCTGCCAGCGGTCGTCACCGTCGCCCTCGCCCTCGGCGCCCAGCGGATGGCCAGGCGCCGTGCCCTCGTCCGGAAGCTGCCGGCCGTCGAGACGCTCGGCTGCGTGAACATCGTGTGCTCCGACAAGACCGGAACACTGACCCAGAACCGGATGCTCGTCGAGCGCGTCTGGACACCGGCCCAGGAATACCGGATCGAAGGCATCGGGTACGAGCCGGTCGGGAGGATCGAGGGTGGTGACGGTGCCGAGCCACTCCTCGATCGGCTGGCACGCGCCGCTGCGGCCTGCAACGACGCGGTCCTCCACGGCCCGTCCCGACCGGGCGACCCATGGACGATCACGGGCGATCCCACCGAGGGCGCCCTGCTTGCCCTGGCCGGCAAGCTGGGGGTGAGTCACCTGGACGTGGAGCGTGACCATCCTCGCCTGGCCGAGATCGCGTTCGACCCTGCTCGACGGCGGATGGTCACCCTCCACCGGGATGATGGCCGGGTGTGGATGGCCGTCAAAGGGGCCCTCGAGGCGCTGGTACCGCTCGGCCACCCGGAGGATCAGGAAGCCTGGGATCGCGCCCAGGTGGCCGCCGAGCGCTACGCTGCGGACGGGTATCGCGTTCTGGCGGTCGCGGAGCGCAGGTTCGACGCGATGCCGCCTCACGTGGAGGATGCCGAGGCCGGGCTGATCCTGCTCGGCCTGGTCGGCATGACCGATCCGCCCCGTCCCGAGTCTGCGGCCGCTGTCGCAGCGGCGCGGCTGGCGGGGATCACCCCGATCATGATCACCGGGGATCACGCACTGACCGCCCAGGCGATCGCCCGCCGGGTGGGCATCCTGCGCGACCGCGAGCTCACCCTGACCGGCGCCGAGCTCGAGACGCTCGACGAGGCGGCGTTCGACCGGATCGTGGCCGACGTGGCGGTCTACGCGCGGACGAACCCGGAGCAGAAGCTGCGGATCGTCCAGGCCTGGAAGACTCGCGGCGCGGTCGTGGCCATGACCGGGGACGGAGTGAACGACGCGCCGGCCCTCAAGCTGGCGGACATCGGCGTCGCGATGGGCATCACCGGCACCGAGGTCAGCAAGGAAGCCGCCGACATGGTCCTCGCCGACGACAACTTCGCGACGATCGTCGCCGCCGTCGAGGAGGGCCGGCGGATCTACGACAACATCCGGCGCTTCGTTCGGTACCTGTTGACGACGAACTCGGGCGAGATCTGGGTGATGTTCCTGGCGCCGCTCGCCGGGCTGCCGATTCCGCTGCTGCCCGTCCACATCCTGTGGATCAACCTGGTGACGGACGGCCTGCCGGCCCTGGCGCTCGGCGTCGAACCGGCCGAACACGACACGATGCGCCGGCCCCCCCGGCCGACGAGCGAGTCGATCTTCGGCCGCGGCCTGTGGCAGCACGCGCTGTGGGTCGGGCTCCTGATGGGCGGCGTCTCGCTCAGCATCCAGGCGGCGGCGCTCGACCTCGGCTGGCACTGGCAGACGATGGTGTTTTCGACCCTCGCCCTCCTCCAGCTCGGTCATGCGCTGGCCGTCCGCTCCGAGCACGAGAGCCTGTTCCGGCTGGGCTGGCGGACGAACCTCCCGCTGAGCGCGGCCGTCGTGGCCACGGTCGCCATCCAGCTTGCGATCATCTACCTCCCGGCGCTGCAGTCGATCTTCGAGACCGAGGCTCTTCCGCCGTTCGAGCTGGGCGTGCTGCTGGCCGCCTCGACGCTGGCATTCATTGCCGTCGAGCTCGAGAAGTGGCTGGGGCGGCGGCGAGCCCGGTCGTCATCACGCAGCAGCTCCGGGAGCTCCGCCCCAGACGATCGCTGACGCGGCGTGCCTGGCTCGTCCCGCCCGTCGCCAGCGCTATGGCTCGAGGTCGAAGACCCGGAGGTGACGAGGGTGCAGGACGGCGATCGGGCGGCGGTCGAAGGTCGCGATCCGCCGGACCCCGAGCCGCTCCGCGGTCGCGACGAGCACCGCTTCGGCCAGGCGGGGCCGGTGTTCGGCCGCCTCGGCCATCAGCTCCGAGGCGCGCGAGAGGTCGGCCTCGGTCGGAGCGACGAGGCGGATGGCGCCCCGCACGATCGCCTCGACGACCGCCGCCGAGGCCGCCGGACCGAGTTCACGCTGGAGGACGTGATCGACCTCGGCGAGTGTCAGCGCCCCGACCAGGAGCGGTTCCTCCACTCGCGCGAACCAGGCCGCGGCCGCCCGGTGGTTGAGGTCCGCCGTGTCCGCGGCGGCGAGGATCAGACTCGTGTCGAGCAGGACGGCCACAACTCGGACTCCTCGGGCCTACCGCCCCTCGCCCGGTCGGCGTCCCGTGCGGTCCCCCAGCTCGCGCCGGACGATCGCCCGCGCGTCGAGCGAGAGGCGACCGTGCCCACTCCGGCCGACGCCGACGAACCCCAGCTCCGGCGTCGCCTCGTGGGCGGCAAGGTACGCCTCGAGGGCATCGCTGATGATCGCCGTCTTCGTCGTCCCGGCCCGGCGGGCATGGCGGTCGACGCGGTCGAGCAGATCGGCGTCGGCGAGGATCGTCGTTCGGCGGATCGTCATCGGGCGCTCCTGTTGGCGGGCCAGCGGATCAGCGGCTGCGATATGCGAGCAAGTGCTTTTCACCTTGACGCAGCAGACCACA
>JAJYXX010000357.1 GCA_021801545.1 Chloroflexota bacterium
GCCCGACCAGAGCCGCTCGACGATCGCTCCCACGGCGGCTGCGCTCGTCCCCGGGAAGAGGCGGGCGAGAGCGGCTTCGTGGCGCGCCCGTGTGGCATCCGCGACGACCGGGTCGGCCGGCCAAGCCCGCCTGGCGCGCCCATCGATCGAGATATCCCACAGGAGGTGGAGCCGTTCCGCGATCGGGCCGGCGCCGGCAGTGCCCTCGTCCCAGCCCGGCTCGTAGGCGAACGCGGAGTCGAGCGTGTCGGCCGCGTGGGCGAACGCGTGGCGTGCCCAGGCCCGAAGCCTACCTGGGTCGTCGAACCGGTGGAGGAGCGCTCGCAGCCCGACCCGCCGCCCGCTGCGGTCGCACATGGCACCTTCCTGGGAGGGACCGGCGGCCTCGCTGACGAGGAGCTGCTCGATCCGCTCGACGAGCTCCGCGCACTCCGTGAACGCGGTCTCGACCGGCCCGAGAACGCCCAGCTCGAGCACCTCCCGTTCCGCCAGCCGGCGAAATGCAGCGTCACGGGCCGGCCCCTCGCCGAGCTCGTAGAGCGGGGCGGCCCGCCGGTGATGCCCCGCCAGCGGGCCCGGCTCGCCGCCGGCCTCGAGGCGCGCCAGGGCCCGCCAGGCAAGCGCCTCGGCGAGTGACGGGTCGACGCGGAGGACAACAGGAGCCATCGTCTCAGCCCGGGATCGGCGGGTCGGCCTCGTCGACCCCGCAGGCGAAGTTGAAACCGTCGGGTTCGCCTTCGACCGGCCGCAGGTGGCCCGGGCCGAGCCGCTCGGGCGCCACGGCCAGCTCGGCGGCATGGTCGGCGACGAGGCGCGCCGCGAGCGAGGCGAGGACGGCGTACCCGGTGCCCGGTCCGCGCCGCACCGCGAGCGAGGCGAAGGCCGGGGCCCACCGCCCGAGGTGATCGCGCAGGAACGCCGCGGCGGCGGCCCTGGCGACCTCGGCCGGCGCGGCGTCCTCTCGGCTGAGGGCGTAGGCCTCCTTGAGCGCCACGACAGCGAGGAACTCGAGCTCGCAGGCGAGGTGGTCGGGCCGCTCACCGCCGGGCGCCGGCCGGAGACCGAAGGCGCCATAGAAGCCACTGACATCACCGAGCTCCTGGGCCTGGCCAAAGACGTGGCGCCGGCCGTACTCGGTCTCGTACGGGGGGCAGCCGTGGGCCACGGTGTGGCCGAAGAGGCGGCGGTGCTCGGCAGCACGTTCGGTGAGCCCGGCGGCGGCGTCAAGGCTCGTCCGCTCGGCGCCGGCCACCGGCAACCCGAGCGCAGCGAGGGCAGCGACGAGGTCGTCGATCTCGAGCGGCGCCGCGAGCGGGCCGTCCGGATCGCGAAAGGCGGCAGCCAGCAGCCGGTACGCGTCGGCCCGGGCGAGCAGCCGGTCGAGCGCCTGGTCGAGCGTGTCGGCGGTGACGGCGGTCGTCATCATCGTCGCTCTCAGATCGAGTTCGGCCGGGGGGCCGGTCGCTCGTGGATCGGCTCGTCGACCTTGAGGCGAACGGCCTCCCGGCCCTTCTCGTCGAAGCCGATCACCGTGTCGTCGTACATCGCCCAGGGCTTGCCGTCGATCTCGGTCTCGAAGAGCTTCGGGCCCTCCTCGATCTCGAACCGGAAGATGATCTTGCGCGTCGCCCGGAAGAGCTGGAGGACGGCCAGCAGCTCGCGCGAGGGGGCCCGGTAGCGCTCGAGCGCGGCGTCGACCCCGGGCCCGAACATCTGGCGCAGGTAGTCGCGCGGCGCCCAGCGGGGCGGGATGTAGAACCCGTTCGGCTCGGTGCCGAACTGCGGGTAGAGCGGCAGGGCGACCTGCTCGTGACGAACGAGGAACGTGATCGGATTCTTTGGATCGTCGAGCCAGGCGCCATCCGATCCGATCGGGACGAGGCCCTGGAGGCGGATCTTGCCCGGGCAGGCGGACATGCAGCGCGTCTCCATCGGGACGCCGTCGCTGAGCGGGTCGTCGCCCTCGATCCGCGGGTAGCAGGCGACGCACTTCTCGCTGATCCGGCTCGTCGGGCGGTACATCGACTTCTTGTACGGGCAGGCCTCGACGCACTTGCGGTAGCCACGGCAGCGCGACTGGTCGATGAGGACGATCCCGTCCTCGGAGCGCTTGTAGATCGCCTTGCGCGGGCAGGCGGCGAGACAGGCCGGGTACGTGCAGTGGTTGCACAAGCGCTGGAGGTAGAAGAACCAGGCCGTGTGCTCGGGCAGCTGCGCGCCGGCCTGCTCGAGGCCGAGTCGATCCGGGGCGGGGTTGCCGGCCGGGGCGACGTCCTCGAACAGGTTCGGGGTCCGCCACTCCTCGTCCGCGGGCAGGTAGCCGAGGGCCTGGCGCATCTTGGGCGACTCGGCCGCGGCGGCCTCGAAGATCGTCATCCCCTCGAACGACCCGTACGGCGCCTCGCGATCCGCTGGGCCGGGCTTCCAGGTGGGCTGGGTGCCGGCCTTCTGGTGGGCCTGGTCGAGCAGGGCGAGGGTCTTCACGTCCCAGTGGGCGGGGTAGCCCCCGTACGGTTTCGTCTCGACGTTGTTCCACCACATCGCTTCCTGGCCGCGCGAGAACGTCCAGGTGCTCTTGCAGGCCATCGAGCAGGTCTGGCAGGCGATGCAGCGGTTGATGTTGAAGACGAAGGCGAACTGCCAGTCGGGATGGTGCTCGGCATACGGGTAGGCCATCGTCCGGCCGAGCTGCCAGTTGCGGACCTCCGGCATCAACGCACTTCCCCGGCCGGGTCCGGTCGCCGCCAGTGGAGGCGCATCTCGGCGATCAGATCGCGCACCCAGGGCTCACCGCGGCGGCGCTCGACGACGTGGAGCCCGGCGTAGAACGGCAACCGGAACAGGGCGAGGAGCCGGGCGTCGCTCCAGCCGTCGCGGACGTACTCCTCGACGAGGCAGCGGGCCATCTCGTCGAACGTCGCTTCGTCGACCGGGACCGGCACGCCGACGAGCTCGAGCGGATCGTCGAGCTCGGCCTCCTTGAACGCTCCCTCGGCCGGGCCGACCGGTGCCGGCCCGAGCACCGGCAGCTCGCGGCGGGTCATTGCCCGGACCTCGGTCCAAGCCGCCCGGCCAGATAACGGCGCATCAGGTCCGATTCGCCGCCCGGCGACATGCCGGTCGTGCCGGGCGCCCAGGCGCCCCGCCCGCCGAGCCCGCCCGGCTCGGCCTTCGTCACCTTGACGAGAGTCTCCTTGGGCACCGTGTTCAGGGCATGGTTGTCGTTCTCGTAGCCGAAGATGAAGCTCGTCCCGTCCTTCGCCTTGTGAAACAGGTGGTCGGTCTGGTGCATCGGCATCGACCAGTCGCGGGTCACCGACTGCTGGCTGCCGTAGCGCAGGTTCGCCTGGTAACCGGTCCCCTCCGACAGGGCCCGGCCGTCGGGTCGCGTCTCGTGCGCCTTCACCGAGCGCTCGGTCGCCTGGAACGGACCGTGCTTCATCATCACGATCCCCTTCGGGTAGGCGGGGTTGTACTTCGCCCGGAGCATCAGCCGGGCCACCTTGTAGAACGGGTCGTCGGGCTTCCAGCCGACATATGGCCGATCGAGCGGGTTTGCGTCGACGTAGACGTAGTCGCCGTCGACGATGCCCAGGGCGCGGGCCGTGTCGGGGTGGATATGGAGCTGGTGCTCACCGACCCACGGCGTGCGCGGGTCAGTGCGGTACGGGTCGGCGAAGTTCGAGTCCCAGAGCAGCGACCAGTCGCTCGTGCTCCAGCTGGAGTGGACCCGGTGGCGGGTCTTGGGCGTCAGGCAGTAGAGGTTGTAGCCACGCTCCCAGAGCGGGTTCGTGGACTCCTTCACCTCCGACCACGGCCGCTTGATGTTCCGGACGGTCCGTTCGTCGGCATCGATCGCGTCCTCCGGGATGCCGTAGTCGTCGGGGCGGACGAGCGGGTTGGACGAGACGATGACGTTGGGCAGGTACGGCGTCCCCTCGGGCCCCTCGCGATGGACGACGAAGTTCTCGCCGTACTCGAGCGCCTCGGGGATGTCGCAGTACGAGTTCAGGCGCCCGGTGTCGGTGAAGAACGGCAGGTGGTCGGTGAACTGCTCGTAGAAGGGGATCCGCGGGTACGTCCGGAAGAGCATGAGCGCAGCGCCCGGCTCGCCGTACCTGCCGGCCAGGATGTCGGTCAGCCGGTAGCCCGTCGTCGTGATCGAGGCGTCGAGCAGGCGCTGGATGTAGATGTCCTCGCGGCCGTCGAGGATGAACCGCCAGTAGTCGGCGAAGCGCCGGTCGCCGGTCGCCTCGGCGAGCGCCTTCGCCTGGTCGGCCAGGATGTGCGCGTCGTCCTTCGACTCGTAGAGCGGCGCGATCCCCTTCTCCGCCCTGCCCCACACCTGGAGGAACGGGTTCGAGCAGGAGGCGGTCACCTCGTGGGTCTGCGACTCGAGCCAGGAGGTCGCCGGAAAGGCGATGTCGGCGTACTCGACCGAGGAGGTCATCTCGATGTCGGTCGTCGCGATCAGGTCGATCTTGGGATCGATGTTCTTGAGGATCTCGTAGTGATGCTTGGCGTTGTTCAGGAGGTTGACGTTCGTGAACCAGAGCGCCTTCGTCGGGGTCGGCATGTGGGTCGTGCCGGTGAACACCTTGCGCCCGTACTTCGGGGTGTCGACGATGAGCGGCCGGTCGCCGTGGTTCCAGTAGGCCGGCTCCTCCCCGTAGCCGTAGAGGTGCGCCTTGACCGCGGACCCGGGGGCGGTTGGATCGAGGTTCGGCTCGAACGGGTCCTCGGCGATCCAGCCCTTGAAGCCGGGGCCGCTCTCGGGGTGGCCCTGGAAGAGGGCGCTCTTGTAGTTGCCGGCCCAGGTGTAGACGCCGGCCCCCGGCTTGCCGATGTTGCCGGTGAGCATGAACGGCAGGTAGCCGGCCCGGTTGGCGAGCGTGGCGTGGAACCAGTGGTTCACGCCCTCGCCGAAGTGGGCGGCGGCCGGCTTGATCGTCGCGATGTCGGTCGCCAGGCGTTCGATCAGCTCGCGCGGTGAGCCGGTGATCTCGACGACGGTGTCGAGGTCGTAGTCGCGCAGGTGGACCTGGTAGGCGGTCCAGGTGGTCTGGGCCTCGACCGTCGTCCCGTCGGCGAGGGTGATCGTGCCGGACCAGTCGAGGGCGGGCGCGAGCCCCCGGGCGGCCATCCGCTCGCCGAGGTCGTCGCGCGTGATCGGCACCGGTGCGCCGGTCACCTCGTCCCAGGCCACGAAGTCACCGAGCTTCTCGTACTGCTCCGGCTTGAGACCCTGGAGCTTGAACGAGGGTCCGTCCGGCGCCAGGCGCGGCTGGTAGCCCGCGAACACCTCGGCTGCGCGCAGCCGGCGACCGGTGTCGGTCCGGATGAGGAGCGGCAAGTCCGTGTAGCGGCGCACGAACTCGGCGTCGTACTGGCCGCGATCGATGATCAGCTTCGTGACGCCCAGGAAGAGCGCCGCGTCGGTGCCCGGCCGGATCGGGATCCAGTAGTCGGCCTTCGTGGCCGGCGGGTTGTACTCGGGGGTGATCGTCACGATCTTGCCGCCCCGCTCCATCGTCTCGATGAAGAAGTGCGACTCGGCCATCTTGTTCTCGACGAGGTTCTTGCCGATCTGGATCGAGAGTTTCGAGAAGCGCAGGTCGTTGAAGTCGACGTCGGCCGACTGGAGACCGTGGACGAACGGGAAGCCGGGCGCCTGGTCGCCGTGCCAGGTGTAGTTCGACCAGAGCCGGGCGCCCTTCGCCTTGTCCGGCCCGACGCCCCGGATGTTCGCGTCGAGGAGGGCCATCATGTTCGCGAAACGGTACATCCCGTACTTGCCGATGACACCGAGCAGGCCCATTCCGCCGCGGAACTTCAGGCAGCGCGTCCCGGCGCCGCCCATCGCGTCGAGCATCTCGGGGGTGTAGCCGTCGGCCTCGAGACGGCGCCGACCCTCCTCGCCGCTGTACGTCCGGGCGATCGCGATCAAACCCGTGGCCAGGTAGCGGTGGGCGTCCTCCCAGCTCGCCCGGACGAGCTCGTCGGAGCCGCGGGCATCGAAGCGATACGTCGTCCGCAGCTCCGGCGTGAGCGGCGGGAAGCCATCGTCCGCCCACTGCCTCCAGCCGGCCCGGATCAGCGGGTACTTCAGGCGGTACGGTCCGTAGACACGGCGATGAATCTGGTAGCCCTTGGCGCAGCCGCGCGGATTCCAGGCGGCCGTCGCGGTGTTGCCGTAGAGGTCCGCGTACGTGCCGACGTCATAGTTCTGCTCGGTCCGCATCACGACCCCGTTGCGGACCATCGCCCGGAGGCGGCACGAGTGAGTGTCGTTCGGGGAGCAGACGAAGGCGTACGAGTCGTCGTAGCGGTACTGGTCGCGGTAGACGGCCTCCCAGTCCCGGGCGGGGTAGGCGGCGAGGGGATCGGCGACGTTGACCGGCTCGAGGAGCGCGAGCGGGGAGCGCTGGCTGACCGCCAAAGCGGCGGCCAGGGCGGCGGTCGACCCACCGGCGAGGACGAGGAACTCGCGACGTGTCAGACGTGGCATCGTGTCGCCCTTCCAGACCGCTATCGCCCGACCGTCGGAGCGGGACGCCTGATCGAGCGAGCCGCGTGCAGCTCGGTCACCGGCGATCGGAGCGTTGAGACGTGACGCTATCGCAACTCGGATCCGGGAGAGACCGGCCGGAGGGCAGCGAGCCGTCGGGCCGAACGGCCCCGGGGCGGCTCCGCCTGGTGCGGCGGTCCAGTCACGGATCCGCTGCTGACGATACCGCAAAAACGCGCACCAGGGAAGTATGTATTTGCAAGTTAGTGCGTGTTTGTTGGGAGCGGCGGCGCCGTCACCCGGCCGGGTGCGCTGGGGCGACTCCGATGCCATGCAGGAACGCCGTCTACTCGAACGGCGTCACCGTCAGCGGACGCGTGTGGCCGCCAGCCCTCCGGCCCGGGGCAGAGACTCACCACGCCCGAGCTGCGGTCGCGGCCTCACGCCGCCCATCGGGGCCAGGTCCGGCGCCCTGAGCATCCCGGGCTTGTACATCTCGAAGCTGGCGCGTGGGATCCGGTAGATCCGGTCTGACACGCGGATCGCCGGGATCTTTCCGGTATGGATCATTCGGAGAACCGCGGTGGAGCTGACGCTCAGCTCCTGAGCGATCTCTGCCGGCGAGAGGAACTGCTTCTTCTGCATCCGATGTGCTCCCTGCTGTATCGCCTGCGATCCCTCA